>NZ_MWQE01000013.1 GCF_002210285.1 Fibrobacter sp. UWR2
AATTTTTGCCAAGGAATCAAACAACGGACGATGACACAGTTTGATTTACACTACCTTATAAACAATTTTGGGAAAAATTCCCCCATTTTAAACAGTCTAGTGGCTGGATTTTTGAATCATGGTCTTTGAATGAAGAACAAGAATTTAAAAATGTCTTGACTTTCGTTCGACACTGAGAAATTGTCCAATTAGTCTCTCGCTTAGTAGAAAATCGGTTTTGGGGGTGTTTGGCATTCCCCAAGTGTAGATTCGTTGATGCGGATGTATAGTTGATGTAGGAAAATACTTCGTTATTTCTTCCTCATCTTCCCGCCGGCAAAAACCACCAAGAGGGCTCCCGCGGCTACGCCGCCGACTTTCTTTAAGTCACTTCAGAATTGCCGCCGATTTGCCTTGCACTGCTTGCAAAGCTTTTCGGTGTCTTCAGGCTTGTCGCAACCACAATTTTTGCAGGTGTTCCAGAGTTTTTGAGTCATGTGCCTTTCCTCATTCCTCGTATTTTCTGCTTGTGCATCGCCTTGAGCCTTGCCCTGTCGCTGTTAAGGGAGGCGATGTTTCGGGCGGCGCTTTCGATTTCCTGGGTGTTCATTCGTGTCGGCAGGTTCCTGTAGAACTTCTTGAAATCCCTGTCGCGGATTGTGCCTTCGGGGATTCTGTCGCCGAGTTTCGCGTTGTTCCCGAATATCACGAGGTCGATGAACTTGTCCTTGAGTGCCGGGAACTTTTCACGTAAGGCCATGATATGCCCGTAATTCTGGTGGTGCGGATTCTTCATCGAGTACTTCTTTTTGCCCCAGCTCGCGATTACTGTCCATTGTTTGTCGTGGGCGTTGCCGACAATCAGCCCGATGTATGTCTTCTTTTCTACGACGAAGATGCCTTTCTCGGTCACGGCGATGATGTCGATTTGCTGTACGCCATGGCTCCCTTCCACATAGACATCCCTGAAGACTGTGCCCTTGCTGATGGCGCGGATTCTGTTTGCCGTGTGCTTCTCGCCGATGTGCCCGACAATCTGGTTCTGGAAGAACCACATGCAAAAGACAATAGCGGCTAGAATTACTATAAATGTTATCATATAGTAGAATATATACTTTTTGCGTTAGGAATAGTTCGCTCTGTAAAATTTCATTAGGCCCCTTGCGCAAGCGCCAAATGCTAGGCTCGGTCATATCCATGCAAGCATGGCTGCGACACTCGCCTTACGCATTTGTGCCAGTTTTCTGAATATTAGGTACATTAATGCCCGACGCGTTTTTCCGTCTAATGGAAAAATGCGTCTTTTTTTTATTTCGGATTTTCGGAATAAAGGGGACGCCTCTGACATCAATCGGCCGCCAAAGCGGTCAAATGGAGGCAAAATGGCAAAGAAGTCCATCAATATCTTGGACAAGGATTACACCCGCTGGGTAAAGGAACTCTCTACCCGTTACCGCAAGAGCCAAATTAAGGCGGCGGTAAAGGTAAATAGCGAAATACACTTAGTACCGATTTAAAGAAAGCAATCCCTAACGCCGAAGGGCTGTCTCCATCGAATATTCGCTATTCTAAAAGATTTTTCCAGCTATATAGTCCTGTCTTGGAAAATCTTCAGCAAGTTGCTGAAAAATCTCAAAGTCCTTTAGAACGACTTGAATCTACGTTATTCTCTGTTCCGTGGGGGCACCACATGTTGCTCATCGATAAGTGCTCTGACGCACCTCAAAAGGCCTTGTTTTTTGCCCGCCAGACGGTAGAAAATGGCTGGAGCCGCTCTACGCTCTTGAATGCGCTCTCTACCGACCTTTACGAGCGCAAGGGAAAGGCGTGACAACCCGACAATCGGTCTGCTGATTTGCAAGGAAAAGGACAAGGTGCAGGCACAGTACGCTCTGGAATCCAGTACGCAACCTATCAGTATATCTGAATACGAACTGGAGAAGTTCTACCCCGAAAAGGTTGAAGGCACAATGCCTACCATCGAGGAACTTGAACAGAGACTTTCTTCTTTGTGAAAGAATGTATTAAAATGAAGAGGTTAACAATAGGGCTACAATAAAAACCCCTACCTCACAACCTTGACTTTTTTCCCGTTCTTGAGCTGGTGCGTGGTGGCGTCGGGGCGTGTGTTCTTGCGGCCGACGAGCGTGCCGTCGATGCGGTAGGTTTCAACGGGGGCGACCGTGGCGCGGTTCTGTGTCCGCGTCAAGATCCCGATAGTGCCGCTGGTGTCGGGGGAGGTCGTGTCCGGTAATGCCGCGCTTGCCGAAACCGCGATGGAGTCGGTGGACACGGTGAAGTTGTCGTAGCGTATAAAGCAGTCGTGGGTGGGGGCCCATTCGGCGCTGCTCCCGCCGTGGAATGTGGAGAGGTAGAACTTGTCGACTTTCACGGTGTCGTAGTCGCGGAGCCTAAGCGTATCCACATCTAGCACGAGTTCGCCGTCAAGCCAGGTCTGCACGCGGCCGTTCTTGTCGCCGTTGCCCGGTGCCGTTATGGTATTCATGCTTACCTTATTCACAATGCGGTGCCAGGTGCCGGTGGTGAACTGTTTTTGCGGAATGGTGCCGTTCAGGTCCCACTTGAAGTCGTCGCCGTATTCGGACTTTTGCCCCATGAAGTAGATGAGCTGCACGGCGTTGCCATCCTTGCGCCACATGATGCGCGCGCTCCAGCCGTCACCTGTAGGGGGCATGGCGTTGCCGGTGTAGCATTTGCCACCGCATAGGCCGGGGAGTTTGCCGCCCAGCTGGAATTCGAATCCGTCTTCGAAGAATATGTCGTAGGCGCTCCACATGGTGTCGGCGGTTTTCACGAGCGGCTGGATGATTTGCGCGGCGCAGGCGGGCGTGTCGTTGTCGTTCGGGCCCACGCAACCCTTGGGGTATTTGAGCTGCAGTACGTTGCCGTGTTCTTCGCCGTCATACACGACCTTGGAATTTTCGCCATTGTTCTTGTCCATGGCGTACCACCAGCTTTTGTCGTAGTTGTTGCGCTTGAAGTCTTCCTTGGCTTCTGCGTTGCCGTACACGCCGACTTCGCGGTTCTCGAAGTTCACGAACGAGACAGTGTCGGACGCTGTCTGTGCAAATGCGGCCGGGGCAAGCGTGATGGAGGCGGCCACCGTGACGGCGAACGCCGCTGCAGAAAGGATATACTGAATTTTTGCGCTCATGCCTTTAAAATAATCTTTTTTTGGGGGATTTTAATCTATCTTTTTGTGCATGGCCGATTCACTTGACGAAAAGCACATTCCGAACCCGCAACATGCCGATGCCGCGGACCGCGCTGCAGAGGCTCGCAAGGCCCGCATCAAGAAGATGCGCGGGTGGCTTTCTCCGCGCGATACTGTGGCCGACGACTTTGGCCCCGAAGACGCCGCCCTCTATTACGGCGAAGGGCATTCCGGCTGGAATAGGTAAGGATAATCCCGACGGCAGGTCGGAACAAAGCATTTTTTGTATATTTAGAATAGCCGGTCAGGTGGCCGGCCCCGTATTATAAGATCGTCTATCCGTTTTTGTCGCGGAGACGGTCTTTTTTTATGCGGTGAAATCGCACCGCAAAGGAGTACAGATGAAGGAATTCGATATGGTGGGGATGCGCACGATAGGCAATGTGGAACTGCTGCAGAAACCGCATGCGCGCATCGGTGTTTTCGCGTCGCGGCAGCTGGATAGCGTGGGGAGCATTGTCAAGGAGCAGTGGGCGGTGGCGAAGGGCCGGCAACGCAAGTGCATTGTCGGTACGTTCCATTCGCGCTCGGAATGCGAGATACTTTACCTCGTGTTGAAATATGGCGGTTCTGCCGTGTGGTTCATGGGATGCAAGCTACCGGATGCCCTGCCCGAATTTTGCAAGAAGGCCGTGAAGAGCGGGCGCCTGCTGATGGTGTCGTGCTTCAACCGCGAACGTCACAACCTCGCGACGGCAACGTTCTGCATGCACATGGTCGATCTCGTGTCAAGTTACCTCGTGTTCTGGGCGCTGGAAGGCAGCCGTATGCTCGGGCCCATTCACGCCCGCGCCGTCGCCCGCGGCAAGTGGGTGGAATGCTTTTGATTTTTTTGGTTTTTAAACCGCGCGGCCCTGTAAATGGCCCTGTAAATGGCCCTCTAAATCAGGTAAGTTTTTTCCACTTGAAAAACAGGGCCTTTATTTTCTGGGCGTAGAGCCTGGTCTCTTCTGGATTCACGAAGAATGTCGCGGCGCAAACCACGTTGAACGAGCTAAAAATCATGCCGAGAACCGCATCCCATACATAATATGTGCCGAACATGTTTTCGCGGACATAATCCCAGGTGCTCCATGAAATATAGACGAACGCTATTATGGAATAGATTTTCAAGACTAACGTGTTCTTCTTGACGAGGGCGAATGTTCCCACTGCGATGGGAATGAGGATCATGAAGATGATGTCTGCGGAGAGAGAAAAATTCAATATCGTTTTGATTAGGTTGTTTGCAGCATTGACCAAAAAGTATGCGGTGCAGAACCGGAGCAGGCCCATGTTGATTTTTTGATCGGTATCCATGGCCTCTTTTTTTGACGATGTGATAAAAAATGCGGCAATATAGACGACTAGAGACGGATTCACGAAAATGTTGGTGAGCGCTTCAAGGAGGTTGTGGTATCCCATGCCTAAAGGTAAAAGATATTTGTAGAAGTGAACTGCATAAAAAATTGCGCCAATAGGAATCATGATTATTGCAACAACCGCAAAGATTTTTAAAAGTCGCGGACTCTTTTTTACGAGCGCGATTGCCACTGCAATAATGCAAATACTACTTAATAGAATTTGTGGTCCATAATTGGAAAAGAACGGCTCTTCTGCTTCTAGAGTGAACGATTGCAGCAGTATTCCTGCGATGTTCTTCAATCCATTCGCAATCAACATAATGGCGCAAATTCTGAGCAAGGCAAGGTTCATCATATTATACAAGATAATAAAAATCCCCGCGCATATTAAATTGCACGGGGGTGTTCTTTAGATCCCCGCTCGGGGGCGGGGATGACAAGTGGGAGCGCGACTCTCGCGATTAGTACCTGTAATGATCCGCTTTGTACGGGCCTTCGACCGGCACGCCGATGTAGTCGGCCTGGGCCTGCGTGAGGCGGGTGAGGTGAACGCCGAGCTTTTCGAGGTGGAGGCGTGCGACCTTTTCGTCGAGGATCTTCGGGAGCGTATAGACGACGCCGCTTTCGTACTTGATGCCGGCGACGGTCTGCTTGCCCTGTGCATTGAGCCAGAGGTCAATCTGCGCGATAGTCTGGTTCGTGAAGCTTGCACTCATTACGAAGCTCGGGTGACCGGTAGCGCAGCCGAGGTTCAGCAGGCGGCCTTCGGCGAGCACGAGGATGCTGTGGCCGTCGGGGAAAATCCATTCGTCGTACTGCGGCTTGATTTCGTTCCTCTTGATGTCCGGAATCTTCTTGAGGCCGGCCATGTCGATTTCGTTGTCGAAGTGGCCGATGTTACCGACGATGGCGCGGTGCTTCATCTTGCTCATCTGCGCGGCAGAGATGATGCCGGTGTTGCCGGTGGTGGTCACGAAGATGTCGGCGTAGCTAACGACTTCGTCGAGGGTCTTGACTTCGTAGCCTTCCATGGCGGCCTGGAGTGCGCAAATCGGGTCGATTTCGGTGATGATCACGCGGGCGCCCTGACCGCGGAGGGACTGTGCGCAGCCCTTACCCACGTCGCCGTAGCCGCACACGACTGCAATCTTGCCTGCCATCATCACGTCGGTGGCGCGGTTGATGCCGTCGATGAGGGAGTGGCGGCAGCCGTAGAGGTTGTCGAACTTGGACTTCGTGACGGAATCGTTCACGTTGATTGCCGGGAACTTGAGGCGGCCGGCCTGGGCCATCTGGTAAAGGCGATGCACGCCGGTGGTGGTTTCTTCGGAAACGCCGCGGAGAGCTTCACGGGCGCGGGTCCACTGCTTCGGATCCTTCTCGAAAATCTTCTTGCAGGTGGCGAGGAACACGCCCCATTCTTCGCTGTCGGTTTCCGGATTGAATTCGGGCACCTTGCCGGCGTCTTCGAATTCGGCGCCGCAGGTCACGAGCATGGTAGCGTCGCCGCCGTCATCCACGATGAGGTCGGCAGTCTTGCCGTCGGGCCACACGAGGGCGCGGGCGGTGTTTTCCCAGTAGTCTTCCAAGGATTCGCCCTTCCAGGCGAACACGGGCACGCCCTGCGGGTTTTCCACGGTGCCCTTCTTGCCGACCACGACGGCGGCGGCAGCGTTGTCCTGCGTGCTGAAGATGTTGCAGCTGACCCAGCGCACGTCGGCACCGAGGTCTACGAGCGTTTCAATGAGAATAGCGGTCTGCACGGTCATGTGGAGGCTGCCCATGATGCGGGCGCCTGCGAGCGGCTTCTTGCCGGCGTATTCCTTGCGGAGGGCCATGAGGCCCGGCATTTCGGTTTCGGCGAGGTCGAGTTCCTTGCGGCCTTCGATCGCGAGGTTGATATCCTTAATTTTGTATTCCATAAGTGATCCTTTTGGCACGGTTCTTGCGACCAATTTAGGCCATAGCCGCGCACCTTTATTTATGCATAAATATAGTTTTATGCATATTTTGCGTCAACCCGCACATTGTCATCCCCGGCTTGACCGGGGATCTCGCAGTCATTATTCCACAAACAATATTCCCTTAATTCGTAGGGACTTGCTGCTCTTCGACTCTTCTTCCGCATGCAGGTAGCTTATCGCGATTGCAGCCCCGTCGGTCTTGATTTGCCTTGTGGAGTCCTGCTTGAGCGCTTGCCTGTCGACGGTAAAGCTGTAGACGGTCCTGGTTGCGCTTTCGCCTGCCGGGCCTGCGGTGCTGTCGGGGCATGCGTCACTCTCGTCGCTGTTGCAACTGCAGCCGCTGTCCTCCTTCAGTGAAATCCGGAAGGTGAGCGTGTCGCCCGTGAATTCGAACTCGTCGTTGTTGAAGTAATGGTCTATGGCGACGGCGCCCTTCGTGCCGCGGGGTACCTGGAGCACCGCCTTCTCGGGGTACTCTATGCTGACCTCGAACTGATCGAACGGCTCTGCATCCGTGCTGTCCGAATCCTCGCAACATTCGTCTTCGGCGAGGTCTTTGGTGAATGCGTAGTCGTATCCTGTGATGAGGAGGTATTCGGTGAATTCCGGGTTGTGTGCTTCGGCAAGCTCGAGCATTCGCGAAGCAACGAGCTTCGATTTTTTGTCGTCTTTTTTCCGCAGGTCAATAACGAATTTACGGGCGTCTTCCTTGCTGAGCGGGAACTCCGTGTAGCCCGCTTCGGCAAGGGCTTCCCTGATGCTCCCCATCCAGACGCGCTGCGAAATGCTGTATGCGCTCAGCGGGGTATCGGTGATGACGAAGAATATCGCGCAGAATATGACGGCGATGTAGCGCGACTTGCACTTGATTTTGTCGATGAGGAAGACCGCGATGATGATGTAGAAGTAGATGTTGATGGTCGCGGCGTAGATGCGTTCTGCCGAGATGCCGTAGTCGCTGATTCTGCGGATAAGGCCGACGGACATCATGACCACGAGCGGAATGCACGCTGCGGGGAAAACCTTGAGGAGTTTTTTCTCGAACGTGTTGCCGGGAGCAAGGCGCGTGGGGTACAGGATGGTGACGAGCGCGAGCATGTAGATCATGAATCCCGAAACGAAATACGATACCATTCCCTGCGGCATGTCCCACAGCACGATGAACTTGACGATGTAGGCGTAAAAGAGGAGTATGGCGAGTGAAAGTACCGGCACGAAGAGGAACCGGATAGTGCTCGTGGCGAACTTGTTCAGCGCGGGAGTTTCCCTGTGGCATTCCTCGATGGCGGGGATGCCGCTGAAGTAGAGTATGGGGAAGACGGCGCTCGCGCAGAAGTAGAAAATGTAGAAATACACCTTCTCGTCGAAGTCATGTTCGAAAAGTGCGCCAAAACAGAAGACGAGCGCTTCTACGGATGCGAGCAGGAGTGCTGTGACGAGCGCGGCGACAACTAGCGCCTTGAGGTTTTTGAACAGGAAAATCCAGAATGCGTTTTCGTCTTTGTCTTTCCAGAACGGGGCGATAAATATGCTGAGCGTGGCGGTCACGTACACAAGCGCGGTGCTTGCAATAAAGTAATATGTCAGCGTGGAGTAATGTGCCAGCAATGAAAACTGCATCGCAACGCTGGAGGTGATACCGAAGGCAAGTATAATCGAAAGCGCGAGCCATGCTGCACCCGAGATTGCCTGAGGCAACTTGCTTTCGTTTTTCAGGGATTCCTGCACGAGCGATGTCGTGAGGGAAATGAGCATTGCTGCGATAGGGTAGATGCCGAGCCACGCGAGGAATCTCATTCCGGCGAGTCTTTCAAAGATTTCTGTATGTTCCGTGCTGTAAACAAGCGCGAAGAACGTGAAGAAGGCGAGCGCCGATGCGACGGGGAACCGCCTGAACGCGCTCGAAATTTGGCTCGGGTATTTTTTGAAAGCGTCAAGTACCATATGTTAAATATAATACTTTGTCGCAAATTTGCGTTACTTCTTTATGCAGCGGACGGGAACGTATTCTCCCTTTTCCCTGTAGTCGACGTTGCTGAAATTGGAGAATAGATCGCCGTTCTCGGTGTATACGCCCTCTTCCAGCCAGAACAGGTTGTATCCGGTTAGCGTCATGTCCCCTCCGTAGGGGTCGATTGCGCCATCCATTCTGAGGGAAAGGCCGTACTCGTCTGTGGCCGCCCTGTCTTTGCCCCGTATAAAGGAGCCGATTACGTAAAACTTGGGCAGGGTAGTGAGTGCGCTATTGTAACCTATGCCGTTGATAGTCCAGTCTTCTTTTTTCGGGAGCCGCCAGCCTTCGGGGCAGACTTTCTTGGACACGTTCACGGTGTAGAATCGACTTGCCCCGTCGCAGTAGCCATTTTCTTCTGCGCTAAATTCCCTGTAACCCAGGTTCTTGGCGCACCGGCTCTGCTTAACGAATAGAGTGTCGGAACTATCGAAGTAATCCATGTCTTGTGCAAGCCAGGTCTGCCCATTGTATTCAGTTGTCTTGTATACATGGCCGTCGCGAGGGTCTGTGAAGGTTCCGTATTCAAAATCAGGATTGAAGAAGTATTCCGCCGGCAGGTCCTGCGTATGCAGAATACTTTTCCAGTATTCATCGACGCAAATGTATGTCAGGTCGTTGTTAGTTTCGCCGACCCCGATGGTGCGCGTGCCGTTTTCTGTACAAATTATTCCGTTCATCTCCTTGCCCTGCATTTCGAGGGTAATCCAGGAACTGTTTTGGCAAACAAAGTGATCCTTGCCGATGGTGATGAGCGTGTCTGCCATGTCCGCATTGCAGAAGGGCATGCCGGAACACTTGCGCCAAATGTTGCGTATGATGGAGAGAGAATTTGGAACCTCCTCTCCGTAAACGCAACCTAGCGGTAAGAACACGAAGGGGAGTTTGTTCAGTTCTGCATAGGGCAAATCGTTGATGCAGTAATTTTCCGGTTCAAGGGTGCCGTCGGCAAAGTCATTGACCAGTGCGGGTAACATCTCGTTGATCGAATCGTTTTCCCGGTTCTTGTATAGGTAGAACAGGGTGTATTCCAGTTGCTCGTCGGTAATCCGCGGGTTTTCCTGGAATAGCGTGTCGATGCCAAGTTCCCGGTAAAGTTCCCCAGTTGCGGAATCCTTGGCCGTATTGTGGTCAAGCCCTTGCGCCTCGAGGGTCGCGACGCGCTGCTGTATGAAGCCGTCTACCACGCCGTAGACTGCCTTGCGGGCTGGTGCGGGTGCGGCGCATTGCCTGTTTGGCGGGAATACGATGCCGCCGGCACCGCTGCCACCGTCAGTACCGCTGCTGGATGAAGTCGGGTCTAGGTTCGTGCCCGAACTGGATGAAAGTTCTTCCTTGCTGCTGGATGACGTTTCGGTGGAACTCGAGGATCCCGGCTTGGCCGGCTCGGACAGGGGCGTATCTTCGCTCGAGGAACTTTCGCCCTGCGCGATGACCGTGTTATCGTCTTCGGTGGTGCCCGTCACCTTCTCCGAGCAGGAGCAGGCGAAAAACGCAATGAAGCATGCGGGTAGAATTAACTTAATCTTGCTCATTGCTCGTCTCCTTTTTTACAACCCTATTATTTACTTTGTCCGAAAGCGGGAAAAGCTGCAGGTTCACGCGATACACCTGGTTGATGTTCTCGCATTCGCGCGCGATGTCGATAATTTTTTTGCGGCAGTCGTTTATCGTTTCTACGATCCGGGTGTAGGCGGCCTCGTCGATTCCCATGGTGACGCCCGTAATGTTGCGCTCCTCGGGGCTATCCGTGTCGATGGATTGCATGGCGAGGCCCGCCATTTTGCGGTTCATGGACCGGATGGCGAGCGGGATAGCCTCTTTCGAGCCCTTCACGGATTTTTCCGTCTGCTCGTAGGTTCCCTTGCCCGTCTTTACGAGAAACCCCGCCTTCACCAGGAACTGGAGCGCATCCTGCACGTCGAGTGCCGATGTCTTGTTCCTGATGCTTGCTGCGATTTCGCCCGGTGCCGCTCCCGGCATTATCGGGGCGAGTTCGCGCACGATGGGGCAGGCGGGCGTCTCGTAGTAGTGGAAGGCTTCGGCGTCGACGGTGCGAATCTTGTTGAGCCTTGCCTCCTGTTCGAGTTCGCGAAGAGTCGCCTCCTTCTCGGCGGCATTTTTCGCGTTCCCGAATTTAACGAGCAGCCCGAAATAGGTGAAGTTGAACCCCTCTAACCCCATGGCTCGTGCCACCTTGCCTATTCCGGGCTTGCTCAGCCGCGTTTTGCCGTCACATACCAGCTTGAGGTATGTCGGCGAGACAAAACCGGCGAGGCTTGCGAATTCGCGCCATGTGAAATATGAAACCCTCTTGCGCTCCTCGTAGAAGTCGCGCATGTAGGTACGGTAGTCACTGTACTCGGTTATGGGTTTCATGTGAATAAAAATAATACAAAATAGGCGAAAAAGTAATAAAAATCGCATTTTTCAATAAAAATATTCGCAATTTTTAAAATATGATACAAAGCGACGCGCATATGATACGCGGGTGTATTATATGCGCTGCGAGCGACCCGCGTCAACTAATGACCATTGACCAATAACTATTGACTACCCGCCAACTTTTTCAACGAACTCGCGGCACACCGCCTCGGGGTCGGGTTTGCCGAAAATCGCGGAGCCCACTACGAACACGTTCGCGCCCGCTTCCTTGCAGGCGAGGATGTTGTCGAGCTTCACGCCGCCGTCAATCTGGATATCGAGTTCCGGCTTCATGGCGCGCAGTTCGCGGATCTTGTCGAGGCAGTACGGGATGAGGCTCTGGCCGCCAAAGCCAGGGTTCACCGACATGATGAGCACCATGTCCACGATGTCGAGCACGTACTTTATGCTTTCGAGCGGAGTCGCCGGGTTGATGGCCACTGCGGGCTTCACGCCGAGTTCCTTTATCTGGTGCAGCAGGCGGTCGAGGTGGTTCGTGGTTTCGGCGTGTACGCTGATGATGCTTGCTCCCGCCTTCGCGAATTCGCCCACGTAGTTCTCGGGATTCTCGATCATCAGGTGGCAATCGAGCGGGAGCTTGGTGCCCTTGCCCACGCATGCAGAAATGCCCGGACCAAAGCTGATATTTGGTACAAAGTGCCCGTCCATGATATCGAGGTGCACGAGGCCTGCACCGCCGTTTTCAATGGCCTTGAGGCCGTTTCCGAGTTCGAGGAAGTTAGCGTTCAGCACGCTGGGGGCGATAATTTGCTTCAACATGCCTAAAAAGGTAGAAAAAAGCCTGCTTGGGCGTGCGCCGCCATCGGAAAAAATGATAATAATCGATAATATTTTATACCTAGCCACGAAACTTATTTTTTACTAACTTTGTTCGAGTTATTTTTAGCAGGAGATGAAACATGGCTAAGACAACAACAACTAAGGCTACAAAGGCCCCGGCCAAGAAGTGCGCTACCAAGGCTGCTGCCCCGAAGGCTGCTCCTAAGGCCGCTGCAAAGGCTGCCAAGCCGGTCGCAGAAAAGAAGACCGCCGCTAAGGCTCCGGCCAAGAAGGCCGCTCCGAAGGCCGCAGCCCCCAAGAAGGTCGCTGTGGAATTCGTCGCTGACTGTCCGCTCGCAACGACCGTTTCTGTCGCTGGCACGTTCAACAACTGGGCTGTCGACAAGGACATGCTCAAGAAGGACAAGAAGTCCGGTCTCTGGACTGCCAAGATTTCCCTCGCCGCTGGCGACTACGAATACAAGTTCGTGTGCGACGGCAAGAACTGGGATGCAGGCGACAACAAGATCAAGCACGTCTAATCGCGCCAATGCAATAACGGATGCGCCGGGCTAATCGCTCGGCGTTTTTCATTTTGTGTAAAGTGGTGCGCTGCTTGTTTTGCCGCGCTGTGAAGCGGGCCCGCGCTATGCAAGGGTTTGCGGTTAAATAGCGCCCGTGCGGCCTTCGCAACTCTGAGCTGGGGCCCCTCCCGCAGGATAAAAAAACTAAATTTGTCCCCATGACAAATTATTCTATCCCTCAAGAAGTTTTTGTGAAGGCTGCCGAACAGTACGGCACCCCCCTTTGGCTCTACGACCGCGCCACTATTGAGAAGCGCGTGAAGGAAGTCCAGGTTTTTGACACGGTGCGTTTTGCCCAGAAGGCATGTCCGAACCTCTCCATCGTGGCGCTCGTGCGCAAGCTCGGCGGCGTGGTCGATGCAGTCTCTGCCGGCGAAATCGTCCGCGCGTTGAAGGCGGGTTTCAAGGGCGGTCAGCAGAAGGGCAAGGCTCCCGAAATTGTCTACACCGCAGATATCTTCGACCGCGACGCGCTTGAACTCGTGAAGAAGTACGACATCGCGGTGAATGTCGGTTCGCCCGACATGATTCAGCAGCTCGCTGATTTCGGCGTGAAGTCGGAACTCACGCTCCGCGTGAACCCGGGTTTCGGTCACGGGCATTCCAGCAAGGTGAATACCGGCGGCCCGCTTAGCAAGCATGGCGTGTGGCACGAACAGATCAAGGACTGCATCAAGCTTGCGCAGGCCAACGGCATGTGGATTACCGGGCTCCACATGCACATCGGTTCCGGCTCCGACTTCGAACACCTCTCGCAGGTTTGCGACGCGATGGTGGACGCTAGCCGCCGCCTGGGCTCTCATTTGCGCACCATCAGTGCAGGGGGCGGCCTCCCGATTCCGTATCATGAGGAAGACAAGGGCAACCGCATCGACATGCAGGCCTACTACGACCTGTGGGACAAGGCCCGCAAGAACATCCAGCAGAGCATCGGCCACGAGGTTCACCTGGAAGTCGAACCCGGTCGCTACCTGGTGGCCGAAAGCGGTTACCTGATGGCCGAAATCCGCGCCGTCAAGAAGCAGGGCGACAACCTGTTCTACCTGCTCGATGCGGGCTTTACTGACCTGGTGCGCCCGAGTTTCTACGGCAGCTATCACGGCATTTCCATCATCGCCCGCGACGGTCGCGAATTGAACGAGACGGTCGATGCTGTCGTGGCAGGCCCGCTCTGCGAATCCGGTGACGTGTTCACGCAGGAAGAAGGTGGCTTCGTGGTGACCCGCAAGCTCCCGAAGGCGAAGGTCGGCGACCTTTTGATTCTCCATGACGCAGGTGCCTATGGTGCCGCCATGAGCAGCAATTACAACAGCCGCCGCTACGCCGCCGAGACCATGTACACTAATGGCGAACTGAAGGTCATCCGCGAAAGGCAGACGTTCGAGCAATTGCTCCAGAACGACCGCGTTATTGATTTATAATCGGTGCATAGCTTATAAAATCGGGCGACGCCTCCGTGCATCGCCCCTTTTCAATTTAAAAGGAAATTTCTATTTTTCTTGCCCGTAGATTATACCCTTTCAAGGAGCTTTTATGGGCGGCTTTTGCGGAGTTACTTCCAAATCGGATTGCGTATGCGATCTTTTCTTCGGGACTGACTACCACTCGCACCTCGGTACGCATCGCGGCGGTATGGCGGTGCTCAAGTCCGACGGAACATTCCATCGTTCCATCCACAACATCCAGAACACGCCGTTCCGTAGCAAGTTCGAACACGATTTGGCAGCATTCGCAGGTAACGTCGGCATCGGCGTGATCTCCGATACCGACCCGCAGCCGCTGGTGATGAGCACCAAGCTCGGTACCTTCGCTATCGTGACCGTTGGCCTTATCGCAAACATCGAGGAACTCAAGGAAGAACTCTTCCACAACAACTGCATGCAGCTGCAATACTCCACCACGAGCGGCATGGTCGGCCCGACGGAAGTCGTCTCCGCGCTCATCGCCACGCAGGCATCCATCGTCGATGGCCTCAAGTACGTTCACGAGAAGGTGAAGGGCAGTTGCTCCGTGTTGCTCATGGATAGCACGGGCCGCTTCTATGCGAGCCGTGACAAGTGGGGCCGCACGCCGATCATCCTCGGCCGCAAGGAAGGCTCCATGATCGCTGTGCAGGAAAGCTGCGCGCTCCCCAACCTCGGTTACGAGTACGTACGCGACCTCGGCCCGGGTGAAGTCGTGGAACTCACTCCCGAAAAGGATACCTGCCTCGTGGAACCGCGCAAGAAGATGGCTATCTGCTCGTTCCTCTGGGTCTACTACGGCTACCCGGCATCGAGCTACGAGGGCCGCAATGTGGAAATGACGCGCTACCGCTGCGGTTCCGCACTCGCGAAGCGCACCCCGACCGAGGCCGATGCTGCCTGCGGTATTCCGGATTCCGGTACGTCCCACGCCCTCGGCTACGCGCACGAGGCCGGTGTGAAGTTCGCCCGCCCGTTCGTGAAGTACACGCCCACGTGGGCTCGCTCCTTTATGCCGCAGGACCAGCGCCAGCGCGAGCATGTGGCCTCCATGAAACTCATCCCGGTCCCGGGACTCATCCGCGACCGCCGTCTCGTGTTCTGCGACGACTCCATCGTGCGCGGTACGCAGCTAGGCAAGCAGGCCGCCAAGCTTTACTCCCTCGGGTGCAAGGAAACGCACATGCGTATCGCCTGCCCGCCGTTAGTTTATCCGTGCAAGTTCATCAACTTCTCCCGTTCCAAGAGCGAGTACGACCTCATCACGCGCCGCTACATCCGCGAAAAGGAAGGCGAGAATGCCGATATCGCGAAGTACACCGACCCGGATAGCGAAGCCTACAAGGGCATGGTCGAATATATCCGCAAGAACCTGAACTTGACGACGCTCGCATTCCAGCGCATCGACGACCTGGTCCATGCCATCGGCCTCCCTGCCGAACAGCTCTGCACCTACTGCTGGAGCGGTAAGGACTATGCCGAAACGGGTGATTGCTACCATTGCCCCTGCGAGGGCGGTCAGTGCCCCAGCAAGGACAAGGATAAGTAAGGCTCCTTTAACTATATTTGGGGCACTATGGCACTATGCTTAGAAACTGAACAGCTGGAAACCGTCCAGCGGATCCTTTCCCTCCATTTCGAGGGGCTGGATGTCTGGGCCTATGGCCCGAGGCTCACCGGCGTGGATCTGACTCCCGATACGGAACTTGACCTCGCGGTCATTGCCGACAGGCCTCTCTCCTTTGAGGCGATGACGGCGGTGGAGAAGGCGTTTGCCGATAGCGGGCTCCCTTTCCGCGTCGATATCGTGGACTGGAGCAAGCTGCCGGATTCCATCCAGAAGAAACTCAAGAAAGAACACGAAGTTGTCCTAGAAGCTCCCAAGGACTAGCGCGATAGATTATTATGAAGCGTCTTATAACTCTCCTTCTAGTGTCCGCCCTTTCGGGTACGCTTTATGCCCAGGATGAGGTTTCCAAGGCCATGGCGATGATTCGTGATGGCCGTTGTTCCGAAGCGATCGCACCTCTCCAGAAACTCGCGGAATCCAAGAACTTCCGCAAGCGCGAAGGCGCCCAGTCCGCGGTGCTCCTCACGGAATGCTACCTGCGTGAACATAGGCGCGACGACGTGCTGAAGCTTGCCTCCAAGTTCCTGGAATACCATGTGAGCTCGGAATACCGCGAACGCATGGAACTCGCCCGCGCGATTGCGCTGGTGGAGAAGGGCTCCGTGTACGAAGGTGTCGAAGCCATGCTCCGCGTGCTGGCCTATACCAAGAACCCTGCCGCCAAGAGCCACACCAAGGAAGTCGCCATCCAGACTATTGCCGCAAGCCTCATGAATGCGGACCAGCTGCAGGCGCTCCTCGAGAAGTATCCGGTGGACAAGGATGTGGTGGGCTGGATCCAGTTGCAGATTGGCCGCGAATGCCAGAACGTGAAGCGCTACCGCGCCGCCCGCTATTGGTATAAGAAGGTCGTGAACGGCGGAGTCGCCGAGAACCTCTCCGCGACGGCCCAGCAGGGGCTGGAATCTCTCGACGGTCTTGGCGCCGGTATGCCGACCGTGCTCGTGCTCGCCCCGCTTTCCGGTGATTTTGCTGAATTCGGTGCCGCCGCCGTGCAGGGCGTGTACCTCGCCCACGAACAGGCTGGCCTTGCTGGCAAGGTTCGCATTCGCACCGCCGATACCCGCGCCGACGCTTCCATCGCGCTCATGCGTACCCAGCAGGCGGTGAACCAGGATAGCATCGTGGCCGTTATCGGCCCCATCATGAGTGCCCCGGCAGCCACCGTCGCCGCTTGGCTCGGCAGCAACTTCCAGAATATCCCGATGCTCACGCCTACCGCGACCGACGACGGCATCGCGAAGATGGGCCCGAATATCTTCCAGGTGAACATCACCATGGACAACCTTGCCCACAAGATTGCAGACTTCGCCACCAAGTGTCTCGATATCCGCGAGTTCGCGATCTTGAGCCCCATCGGTGACTACGGTTCCGCCATGTCGCAGAGCTTTACGCGTGCCGTGGAGCGTCGCGGTGGCAAGATTGCCGCTTTCAGGAACTACGTGGAAGGCCGCCCGGACTACGCGACCGAATTCAAGATCTTGCGCGACGTGCGCTTTAAGCAGGAAAACCGCCGCAGGAACATTGCCCGCGGGGCGTCGGACCTCGATGCCGTGGGCGCCCGCGAGCGCCGCGACTACCTGGCCGATTCCACCATGAACATCCCCGGCATCTTTATCCCGGCTACCAACCCGGGCGACGCGGGCCTCATGGTCGGGCAGGTCGCCTACAACAAGATTAAGGGTACGATGCTCGGTACTTCGGGCTGGTACGGCCGTGAACTGCTTATCCAGGGCAAGCAGCTTGTGGACAGCACGTACTTCAGTGTGCCGGGCCTTGACCTCTCGGGTAACAAGGAATCGTACGAGAACTTCGCGAAGGCCTTCAAGGAAAAGTGGGGCGAGGCCCCGGCCGAAGACAAAGTAAGCGGCCTCAGCTACGATGCCGCCAAGATCGTGTTCTCGGGTATCACGAAGAAGGTCGAAAGCCTCACCAAGTACCTCAATAACACGTCGGTGTTCGAAAGCGTCTATGGCGAAATCAAGTTTACGCGCGGCGCCAACACGAACACGAAGGTGGTGACCGTACGCAAGGGCAAGTTCTACGTGATGGAAGGCTGCAACCTTCCGGCCAACGCGCTTCCTTCTGACGACAAGAAGAAAGACGAAAAGAAGAAGTAGTCCGCGCACCCCGCAAAATGCATGAAATGGCTAAAACGACAGACTAAATGCCTGGGGTGCGCGTTTTAGTCCGTAAGATTTTAGTTTGTCTGTAGAAAAATTTGGCGATTTGCCCGCTGTTTAACGCAAAATTCGCGTCAAATACGCCGTTTAACGCCATCTTTCGTGGAAAAAGCCGGCATTTTCGATTAATTTGTATGTAAAATTACGGACTAAATGGGGGGAGGTGCCCATTTAGTCTGTCGAAATGCCCAAAAAAGAGGGCGAAATGCGAAAAATGTCTCTAGCCGGCGTCGGCGTAATCGTCATCGAACTCGATATTCGGGCCAGCGATGCTTGCGGCCACGAAGTCGGCTGATTCTCCTGCACGATAGAAAGACTGAAGGCTCGCGTCGTCGATAAGCGATTCGAGCGAGATGCTGCTGATGGCTCCGAGTTCCTCGCGGATGCGGTTCTTGAATGCCTGGAACCCGGAGTTGATCAGGTAGAAGGATATCGCGGATGTCTTATGGATCGGTTTCATGTTTTCCCCATATGGTTATCGCAATGTTCTACAGGTTTGCTGCGCCGGTCTTGCTCTGCCGTGGCTGTTGGTGGCGCGGCTGTTAAAAGATTGTTGATTACTTGTTCTTATTATAGATTTTACGCCCCTCGGGAGGCAAGTGACGAGCGTCAAATAGCGAATATGTAAGAATCGGCGCAAACCCAGCAACTGTGCGGGTTCCAGGCGATTTGCTAGGTTGAAAATTTTACTTAACTTTTTGAATATCAATGCGATACGTGTCGCACTTTTTATTACTTTATTTGTAATATACGACAAGAAAAAACTTATTCCACTTTGGATTAATATTTTGAGCCGGCAAGGGCCGCGATTACACTCGCCTGTGGCTCTATTTGTATATTTGGGGCGTTGAATAATTGTGGATTTATGCCCGTGCCGAACTTTTTCTTGAACCGTATTGGACGCATCCTGCTTGTTACGCTGACTGCCGCCGCGCTCGCCTTTGGTGCGCAGCCTTCGCAAACATCCAAGCCAGCTCAGCCCACGCTCGCGCTGCCTGCACAGCAGATGACCTATGCGGAACAGATGACGGAGCGCTCGATGGCGCTGGACTATGCGGGCGCGATGGAACTTGCGAAGAAGGTTCGCGCTTCCGATGATGGTGTTGGCTGCGTGCTCGAAAACATCGTGCGGGTGAGCCGCTACGACGACCTGGGCGATACGGCGGCGCTTGTCACTGCGGGCACGAACCTCGAGAAGTGCGCTTCTACCGGCCTGTGGGAAGCTCTCCGCAAGTTCGAACTCGGCTACGTGCAGACCGAGACGGGCCACTCCGTGAAGGGCGCGATGACTACCCGCTCCGCTGCTAAGTTGTTCGAAGAATCGCCCGAGCAGGAGGCGCGTGCCTTCTATGCGATATACGCCTACTACATAGACAAGAGTTTCAGCTGGGTGCCCTTCAAGTCGGACAGGCGCAGCGAATATCTGGCGGTGCTCGATTCCGCGTCTAAAGATTCCAAGCGCTTCTGGCCGCTGTTCCTTACCTCGCTCGTGTGGATGCACTACGACAAGGGCGATTTCAATGCGGGGCTCAAGCTTTCGCTGCGGGGCCTGGGCAAGGCGCCGAACCATCCGGTGCTGCTGCAGGTCAAGGCCGATATGCTCTACCGGCTTAAGCGCTACAAGGAGGCCGCCGCAATCTACGAGAAGAGCGCGGCAGATTACCTTGTACGTACCGGCAAGTCTATCCGTTACTGGTGTGCGGTAATGAACCTCGTGCGCATCTATGCCGACATGGGTGACAAGGAAAAATCTGCGCGCTGGCAGAAGGCGCTCGAGGATCAGGAATTCAAGAAGCTCAGGCACTGGATGCCGGGCTCGCTGGTGGATGACCTCGAAAGTCGCGACGTTCTCGACTAGCGGGGCCCGCGCGGAATATTACGTCGCGGAAAGGTTTAGCGCGGAATAACTCGGCGCGCGGTTTTGCGCGGGTTTTGTAAAAACATCACGTAAATAAAAAATTTACGGCACATTTCGGGGTGCAAATCCGTTTTAAGGGTATAGACACTTTAAAACGGAGTGACCCATGAAAAAGGACCCGCTGAGGCTGTTCTTCTTTGTAGACGGCTATACGCTCAAGAAGGTGAACGAGTTCTACAGGTTTCACCACCCCTACCATTCGCGGATCGATTTTCGCGCGCTCAAGAACTGGGCTCGCCACGAGGCGGTGCGCATGTTCTCGCCCGGGTCGAACTATGCGCTGATGGACTGCCATTACTACCATCCGTACAAGGACCCGAAACAGTATGGCGGCACGTGGGGGTTCTCGTGCTTTGAGCGGGAACTGCGGTTCGCGGGTTTCCAGATACACTACTGCGACCAGGTGGGGCCCGAGGGCGTGAGGCCGAACATGAGCCTGCTCGAAGATGCCCTGCTGTTCGCAAGCTACCGCAAGATGGACGCGGTGGTGCTCCTCAGCACGCAGGGGCAGTATGCGCCGCTGCCCGAAAGGCTACAGCTGATGGGCCTCCCGACGCTATTGCTGGGCTGGCAGTTCACGTACGAGAAGGAGAACCGTTTTGTGCGGTGGCGTACGGACCCATACCTGCAGGAGGTCTCCACGTACTATGTAGCGATGGACCGCGTCGCCGAAAGAGGGTTTTGCGCAGCCGACGGCGGCCTGTTCTGCGACGGGTAGAATCAGACCCGCGCGGCGCGAGCAGTTTTCGTCGAGATGTCGCGACAGTCCGTGAGCAACAAAGCCCCTGTTATTAAACAGGGGCGGTTGCGAGAGCGAGTGAGAAACCGGAGGTTCTTCACCCGAAATGTCGAACGAGCGGTCTTATAACTTATCCGCTTGCTTGCGCTGCCAGTCACTCATGAAAATCCAGGTGACGCGCAGACCCACGTACCAGGTGTCGCCGTCGTTATCCGTATCGAACGGGGTGCGCACGAGGATATGGTCTTCGATCTCGAGGTCGCTGTAGTCCACATGGCGGTAGCCGCCGTAGATACCGATGGCGATGGGGTCGAATTCCAGGCGGAGTTCGAGTTCGGCGGTGAACGTCGCGTCCATGGTGCTGTAGTAGCGGTCGCGCGAGTAGGTGTACTTGCCACTGTCGTCGGTGAACGCATACAGCGATGCGAGATGGATGTTCATGAGGTTGAAGCCGAAGCCGATGGAGGGAATCAGGTTGATGACGGTGTTTTCGCCGAAGAGCTTCCAGCCGAACATCCAGTCCACGCCGTAGGTGAACCATTTCACATCGAACAGGGGTACCTTCTGCGTGTCGCCGGTTTCTTCGCCGGTAACGGTGAGGTACTGCGACGGGCGTTCAGAGATCTGGGTCGGCATGAAGTTGATGTTGAACCAGGTGAGGAACTGCTTGTACTGGGCACCGACGTTCATGTGGAGCCCGATATACCAGTCATTGAATTCCGCATACGAGATGGAGGAACTGTAGGTTTCTTCTTTGCCGGTTTCCTCGTTGTCGAGGACAAAGCCACCGTTGTAGCGGCCGACGGTGTTCACGTATTCGTGGAAGTTGCTGAACATGCCGCGGTAGTCGGCGCCGATGGAGATGAAGCCGCGGATATGGTCTTTCTCGTAGAATCCGGATTCAGAATCCGCGAAGGCACTGGTAGCGAATGTAAGTGCGCACAGGAGCGAGACCAGGTAAACTATTTTTGTCTTCATACAAGACTCCGTATAAGGAATTAACGATGTATAAAATACATTATGTTTTGCGAATGTGCATTGAAAATTTTCATAAGGTGTTAAAAATCAACGATTTACGTGCTTTTTTGAGGTCGTTCCAGGGGGGGCGGTTGAGTCAAATTGTGCCCGGGGGAGCCTTTTTGGCGGCAATCTGCCTTGCGATTTGTGCCTGTGGCGGAGGCGATTCCCGTGAGGGCAGGGTAGATGGCGAGGCCATGTGCTCGGATTCCGTGCAGTTTTCGCCGCAGTTCTACAGCAATTTGTTCCGCAGGGGCAGTTCTTGCGGCCAGAGTCTGGTCGAAATCCGCTCCGAAGTGGGGCGCGATACCCTCGTGAAGCGCTTTGTGCTGGCAGATTCCGCCTTCATGGCCGATACCGCTCGGCTCAGGCGGCTTACCGCGGGCAGGGAATGGCAGGGCGCGACCGTCATCCGGGTGCCGGTACGCCGGGCGGTAGTGCTCTCGTCGGCGCAACTCGGGTTCATGCTGCGCCTTGGGGTCGAAGACCGCATAGTGGGCGTTGGCGCCGGCGCCTACATCGTGGATAGCGCGCTGGCGGCAAGGGTCACTGCCGGCGAGATTCTCGAGGTGGGCAACGGGCCGCAGGTATCGCTCGAGAAGGTAGTCTCCCTCAAGCCCGACCTGGTGATGACGTTTGCTACAGGCGGCGCGTACGATGACTACGACAGGCTTGCCACCCTCGGGGTACCGCTCATGCTTACGTCGGAATGGCAGGAGAACAACCCGTTCGCGAAATTCGAGTGGATTAGTTTGTTTGCAAAACTCTTCGGCGCGCTGCCGCAGGCGGCGCAGGTCGTTAAACCGTATGCGCAGGTAATCCCCGAGATGGCGAAGAAGGAATCGGACCCGCTTGTCGCCTGCAGGGAAAACGGCCCGCGTGTAATCGCGGGCATGGCCTACGGCGGCGTGTGGTATGCGCCCGGTGGAAGGAGCTACACTGCAAGCCTCATCAGGCAGGCGGGCGGCTGCTACCTGTGGGCCAGCGATACCACCCGCGAACTGAAGTTCTCGCTCGAGGAGATTTTTGCGGTGGCCGACAGCGCCGACGTGTGGGTGAACCCGGGCATATACGGCACGCCCGAAGACATCCTTGCGGCAGAACCCAGGCTCTCGCGCCTGAAGCCGTTCCGCACGAAGCGCGTGTGCCAGAACGATGCCCGCAAGAGCGCGGGTGGCGGCAACGACTTTTTCGAGAGCGCGGTTTCGAGGCCGGTGGAACTGATCCAGAATCTGCACGAATGCATTTTCGGCATAAAAGAGGGTGATTCCGGCAACATCTCGGAGGGCCACCCCTACAAATGGTATAGAAATATTTATAATTTTGCATTATGATTAAGACTCCCAGTGGTATCGGTGGCTGGATTGCCTCAAGTTACGAGGCTTCGGTTCCCTTCTTGCAGCAGGTTCCGCGTGAATGTGCCGACTTTTTGTTGCTCAATGCCCAGATCCGCGAGTATGACGCTGGTGAAATCATCATTCAGGGCGGCGTGGAAGGGCAGTCCTTCTGCGTGATGCAGAGTGGTCGAGCCCAGGTATGCGGTCAGATTCTGCCGGACGGGCATTACACTGTGGTTGCCTACATCGAAAGTGGTGCATGCTTCGCCGAGATGTCCATCCTTTGTAACGAGCCTACGAGCAATACGATTATCGCCGCCGAAGACGGCTGCACGGTGCTCCATATCCCGAAGGCCGAATTCGTGAAGTTCCTCGACAAGAACCCGAACATCATGGTGTTCCTGTACAAGGTCGTTTGCGACAGCCTCCGTGCCAAGAACAAGGCGTTCGACGAGTTCCAGCGCCTTTCGCTCCTTGCCTCGGGCAAGGTGCTCCCCTTCATTGATTTTGCGCAGACCATGGAAAAGAGCCGAATTACCGGTACGGTAATCTGCGAATCCCAGATGGGTTCGGGCTTTGTCGCCTTCCAGGATGGCCGCATCTGCTGTGCCAAGTGCGGCAAGCATGCTGGCCAGGATGCCCTCGAGGATATCCTCTCGTGGGGCGACGACTCCATGTACAAGCTCGACACGCACCTGATGCCGGGTACGGTGAACATCAACCAGATGGCCGATACCACGAGCCTCATCTTGGATGCGCTCAGGAATATTGACGAAAAACAAGGTGCCCGCAAGTAGGGCAAAACAAGGTGCCCTTTTTGGGGCAAAGGAAAAAAGATGAATTACGCAGACGCAGGAGTTTCCCTGGCCCGAGCTGACGAAGCGATGGTCGGTGTCAAGAAATCCGTACGTACTACATTCAACCAGGGCGTTCTGGGCGACGTCGGCAATTTCGGCGGCCTCTTCACGCTCAACCACCTCGGCATGAAGGACCCTGTCCTCGTGAGTTCCGTCGACGGCGTGGGCACCAAGCTCAAGGTCGATATCGAAATGGGCACGCACGAACTGCCGGGCCAGGACATCGTGAACCACTGCTGCGATGACATTCTGGTGCAGGGTGCACGTCCGCTGTTCTTCTTGGACTACGTGGCTACTGGCCGCCTGGAACCGGGCGTTATGGACAAACTCGTTGCCGGTATGGCCAAGGCCTGCCGCGAGAACGACCTCGTGCTTATCGGCGGTGAAACTGCCGAAATGCCGGGCTTCTACGGCCCGGGCGACTACGACATTTCCGGCACCATCGTCGGCGTCGTGGAACGTGAGAACATCATTGACGGCAAGAAGATCAAGCCGGGTACCATTATCCTCGGCCTGCCCTCCACCGGACTCCACACCAACGGCTACTCTCTCGCCCGCAAGGTGCTGTTCGATGTGGCTGGCTACAAGGTCGACACCGTCGTGGACGGCATGGACAAGTCTATCGGCGAAGCGCTTGCGACCCCGCACCGCAGCTACTACCCGAGTCTCATCGACCTCTGCAACAAGAAGATTATCCAGGGCCTCGCTCACATCACGGGTTCGGGCTACCAGGGCAACATCCCGCGTATCCTCCCGGACAACGTCGACGTGATTATCGACCGCACCACGTGGGATCCGCCGATGATCTTCAAGCTCATCCAGCAGGCCGGCTCCGTGGAGAAGGACGAGATGTACTCCACCTTCAACATGGGTATGGGCATGCTCATCTTCATCGACCCGGCAGACAAGGCCGAAGTTACGGCACACCTCGAAGCCAAGGGCGAAAAGTGGGTGCAGATTGGTGAAGTTGTCGCCGGCACCAAGCAGGTGAAGTTCCGCGACTAGTTTGCGGATCTTCGCCGCGATCCTGCATCGTAGCCCTCGCAATTCTGCGTCGTGACCCTCGCGATTTTATATCGTCACCCTCGCGAAGGCGAGGGTCTTTTCGTATGTCGTTCGCGCAATATTTTGCGTAAATCTGTGAGTTCTAACACGTTCGGGCACAGTTTGGGAACATTATAATGTTCCAAATAACTTTTTTCTGTGCGTAAGCCGTACCATGAATATATTTTTAAGGTCGTATAAATAAGGAGTTTTATGAAAAACCGTTTTACGAAGTTTATGATTGCTGCGGGCGCGATGGCGCTCATTTGCGCTTGTGGCGACGATCCGTCGTCTCCGAATAACCCGCAGCCCGGTGCCTCTAGCGCCGTGATCGACCCGAATTCCAGTGCGGTCGTTCCTGGTTCCAGCACCGGCATCGACCCGAACTCCAGCGCGGCAGTTCCTGGTTCCAGTGCCGTCGTTCCGGGCTCCAGCGAGACCGTCCCCGGTTCCAGTACCGTCGTTCCGGGCTCCAGCGCGGTAGCCCCTGGTTCTAGTGCCGTTGTTCCTGGCTCCAGCGAGACTGTTCCGGTCAGCAGCTCCAGCGATGTTCCCCGCGACGAGAACGGCTTCCCGACTCTTGAATCTTACGGCCCGCCTCCCGAGGCCTACACCAAGGACATTCTGAGCAATGGAAAGACCGGCTGGAGCAGCCGCTACTGGGATGCCTGCAAGCCGCACTGTTCCTGGCTCAGCAGCGTCGATACCACTAGCGAAGCAGCCTACCAGGCTGGCGGTACCGTTGCCCGTAACTGCAATATCCACGACGTCGAAGTCCCGGCGTTTACGCTCGGCCATGCGGTACAGCAGTACTGGATGGGTTACGAGGGTACGAACAGCGCCTGCGTCAACAACAATGCCGGCGGCACCTACACCTGCACCGATATGGCTCCTATCCAGGTGAACGAGAATCTTTCTTACGGCTATGTCGCTGCTCCGGGCGCACAGTTCGGTGGCGGATGTGGCAAGTGCTTCCACCTGCAGTTTAACGGTGGCAACCATGCGAACGATGTGAAGGCCACACACAAGGCGCTCAAGGGCAAGCACATGATCGTGATGGCATCCAACATCGGTTACGACGTGGAAGCCGGCCAGTACGACATGCTGGTGCCGGGCGGTGGCGTGGGTGCGTTCAACGCGCTCTCTACGCAGATTGGCGTGCCTGCTAGCGGTCTCGGTGCAAACGGTGGCGGATTCCTCACCGAATGCCAGCAGAGCCTCGGCTGGGACAACACTGTGGAAGCCTACCAGCAGTGCGTGCTCGATAAGTGCGACCAGGTGTTCAAGGATTGGCCGAACCTTTTGCGCGGCTGCCGCTGGTATGCCGAATGGTACATGGCCGCCGACAACCCGACTTACAACTGGGAAGAAGTTGAATGCCCGCAGTACCTGGTGGACCACTACACGACGACCTTCAATACGACTTTGGAAAACCGTTGGCGTTGGAAGGACGACTGGTCCGATTACAAGAAGGGTGATGTGCTCGATACAGTTTATTGCTGGAAGGATGGCGAAAACCCGAACGACCCGAACGGCAGGGGCGCCGGCTGCGCTCCGTAACGAGGTCTTATGAAACGTAAGTTGTTCAAGACGATAGTTGCGGCCGGTGCGGTCGCCATGATATGCGCCTGCAGTGACGATCCGTCGTCTCCGGATAATCAGCAGCCTGGCCTTTCGAGTGCGGTGATTGACCCGACATCCAGTGCGGCAGTCAACCCGAACTCCAGTGCAGTTGTTCCCGGCTCGAGCGCTGCGGTGAACCCTGGTTCTTCGACGAATCCGGTTGACCCGACATCTAGCACGGCAGTGGAACCGACTTCTAGCGGCTCCGTTGTTCCGGGTTCCAGCGCCAGCATCGACCCGAACTCCAGCGAGACAGTCCCTGTCAGCAGTTCCGGCGCGGTCCCGCTCGACGATAACGGATTCCCGACGATTGAATCTTACGGCCCGCCTCCGGCCGAATACACCAAGGACATTAGCGCTACGGCCCCGCGTGGCTGGAATACGCGTTACTGGGACGCCTGCAAGCCGCACTGCTCCTGGCTTAAGGAAAGCGATAACGATAAGACTCGCGCAGACATATCTTCTAACGAGGCTTATCAATCCACCTTTGGCACGGCGCGTAACTGCAACATCCACGATGTGGAAGTCCCCACCTTTACTTTGGGAAACGTAACAAAGTCCTGGTTCGGTTACGAAGGTACCAGAAGCGCCTGTGGCGACGAAAAAGAAAAGGGCGTGTTCACCTGTACCGACATGGCTCCTATTGCCGTGAACGACACTCTTGCTTACGCATACGTTGCTGGCACCGCCGACAGCAGGTGCGGCAAGTGTTATCACTTGCAGTACGATGGCCATTTCAAGGATGAGTTCGAGCAGAACCCGCCCAAGGCGACCCATAAGGCCCTTAAGGGTAAGCACCTGGTGGTGATGGCCTCTAACATCGGTAACGATGTGGCTGGCGGTAACGCTAACTTGCCTGCAGGCCAGTTCGACTTGATGGTGCCGGGTGGCGGCGTGGGCGCCTTTGACGCTCTCTCTACCCAGGTGAACAAGGGCGCCGGTTTTAACTGGGGCGCTGGTTTTGGCGGGTTCCTTACGGAATGCCAGAAAAACACGAACTGCGGTACCGAAGGCTCCCTGGAATGTTACCAGACTTGCGTCAAGGATATGTGCGATGCCGCTTTTGCTGATGGTGGCCTGCCGAACCTGTTGCGCGGTTGCTACTGGTTTGCCGACTGGTATATGGCTGCTGACAATCCGACTTACTACATCGAAGAAGTGGAATGCCCGCAGTACCTGATTGACCATTACTCGAGCCGAATCAACACCACAAACGAAACCAACATCAAGAAGGTGACGGACTGGTCTACGTTCAAGGAAGGCGACGTGCTCGACACGCTCCATTGCTGGAAGGCGGGCGAAGCTCCCCCGGAAAACGGCTGGACGAACCCGAGCGCCGGTTGCTTGAACGAGTAAGCTTGAAAAATTCTGGATGCGTAAAGAAAGGGTCCGCCGTTACCGGCGGGCCCTTTGGGTTGGTTATGGAGGAACTCTTTAGAACTGCTCGAAGAACTCGTGGACCGCTTCGGGTACCCAGGTGCTTTCCCAGTTCCAGCCGACGCCCATATTGCCGGTGTCGTGTGCGGTCCACTGGTGGTCTCCCGGCCAGCTGCACCACTTGACGGGGAAGCGTTCGTCAACGTTCTTGAAGTCGTAGCACACGTGCCCCGTGTTGCCCTGGATTTCTTCGGGCTTCTCGCTGCTGGCATCGGTAAAGTCGCCGTTCGCATCGGCCTTGCCGTTACGCTTGAGGATACGCGGGAGGGCGCTGGTCTTGGCGCGGTTGTAGTCGCAGCGACCGTCGTTCTTGCCGTGCACGTTCATCCAGGCAATGGGCAGGTTCTTCATGTTGTCGCCTTCGGGGAGCCAGATGTTGTAATCGGCCACGGCGTAGGTCGCCGCCGCACGCACGCGGCTCTGCATGTCTTGCATCAGCGAGTAGCTGAACATGGCGCCGAAACTGAAACCCGTAATGAACACGCGGCTTGTGTCGATGCAGTAGTTCTCGTTCAGGGTTGTAAGCGTCTGGGCGAAGAAGTCGTGGTCGCCCTGGCCCTTGGTCCAAAGGCCACCGATTGCGTCGAGCGATACAAAAATATAGTCGCCGTTCTTGTCGAGCACCTGCTGGCCGTAGTACGGGGTCGGATGGTCATAGTCCGGATTGTGGTGCACAAAGTCTTCACCGCGGCTGCCGTAGCAGTGCAGGGCGAACAATACCTTGTGCGGTTTCTTGTTGTCGTAGTTCTTGGGCAAAGTGATGAAGTAGTCGCGCGTGTCGCTACCTACCCTAATCTGGAACTGGTCGCCGTTTTCGACGCTCTTGACCTTCTGCAACTTGGAGTTGCTGCCGCAGCCCTTACTCGGGGTCGGGTCGTTGCCGATTGCATAGCCGAACTTGAACTGGGGTGCGGTCTTTACGAGCTTCACGTCGAGCGTGGTGTCGAGCGTGCCGAGCGGTACCGTGAGCGTGTCATAGCCATCGGCCACGAAACGGATGGCTTCGCCCTGCTGGATTTCCTTAAGGAGAGCGCCCTGCGTGCTGAAACTGCTGGTGTAGTTGCCCTCGGTGGCGAACTTGAAGTTCTGCATTGCGCTGCCTACGCGCACCTGCGCAAAATAGGTGCCGCGGGCCTTGATGGCACGGTTCAGGTCGAACATGCCGGAGCCCTGCAGGGTCTTGCTGAATACCCGGTTGCCGAGCGCGTTGAAAATCGTCACGTGTACCGGCGAGGAGGAACTCTGCGAGTAGGTGAGCACGCCGTTGTCCACGCTCAGGTAGCCCACGGTGTTCCTTGTGGCGTGAATACCGATGGCTTCGTCTTCGTGGATGGTGAATTTACCCTGGTTGTCGGTAGTGGTGGACTTGCCCTCTTTGAGGAGGCTTACCGAGGCCCCTTCGAGTGCCTTGCCGTCGCTATCGGATACGCTGCCCGTGATGGTGTAGGCGGAAGCCAGCCCGCTGAGAGCCAGAAGGCATGCAGCTGCTGTAAAATGGGTGGCATTGATACTCATCTGAACTCCTTTTTTCCCAAAGACATATCTGACCATTTATTAATCTAATATGCCGTGGGGGCAAAAACATAGGCTGCGCATGCATGCCTATGGATGAGTTGTCAATAAAAAGAAGTTTACGGAAAGAATAGGCTATTTTAGCCAAATTTGGCCATTTTTAATGCTTCGACGACCTTCACGTCGGCGGGGAGCCAGTTTACGCTGTGCAGTTCCGCGCGGGTGAGCCAGCGGGCCGCCTCGTGTTCCAGGAGTTCCGGCGTTTTCCCGCCCGCGATGGCGCAGTAAAAGCAATGCATGGTCAGGTGGAAAGCCGGGTAGTCGTGCTCCACGGTGCATATAAATTCGCCCACGTTTACGTCGATGGCGAGTTCTTCCCTGAGTTCGCGGGCCAGCGCCTGCTGCGGCGTTTCGCCGGGCTCCATTTTGCCGCCCGGGAATTCCCAGCCGTCTTTGTAGTCGCCGTAGCCCCGCTGTGTGGCGTAATACCGAACACCTGGCGTGCGAGGCACAGCCGGATTCCCGAAAGGATCCGCGCAAATGATGCCTGCTACGACCTCGATACGTTTCATGCGTGCAAAAATAAAAAACGCCATTTTGGACGAAGTGAAGAAACCAGCGGAAACAGGCGGCAAATCGCAAGAAAAATCATTTTTTTTGCGTCCCCCTATTGACTTTCGGCAATAAATTTTATAAAATTGAATTGTATACAATCAAACGCGATAAAACACGGCGAAAACCAATAAACCAATAAACCGCCGACACCCCCAAAAACGGAGGCTCATCATGGCAAACATCTACGATTTCACGCTCACCGACGGCAAGGGCAACCCGGTCCCGCTCGCAAATTTCAAGGGCAAGGTGATGCTCATCGTGAACACCGCGACCGGCTGCGGATTTACCCCGCACTACAAGCCTATCGAGCAGATGTACTCCGACTTCCACGACAAGGGTTTCGAGGTCATCGACATTCCCTGCAACCAGTTCAAGGGCCAGACCCCCGGCACCGACGATGAAATCCACGAATTCTGCACGCTCAACTACGGCACCGAATTCCCGCAGATGAAAAAGTCCGACGTGAACGGCCCCGACGCTCTCCCGCTCTACACCTACCTGAAATCCCAGAAAGGTTTCGAAGGCTTCGGTTTTGGCGTGAAGGCCGCCGCCATGGCGCTTTTGCTCAAGAGCATCGACAAGGACTACAAGAATAATCCCGACATCAAGTGGAACTTCACCAAGTTCGTCGTGGACCGCGAAGGCAACGTTGTCGCGCGTTTCGAACCCACCGCCGACATGGGCGACGTGCGCGCCTGTGTAGAAAAGTTGCTCTAGGAGCTGCCATGAACTGCCCCCAGCTAAAACTCGAAAACCAGCTGTGCTTTCCGCTGTATGCCGCGTCCAAGGAAATCACGCGCCGCTACGTCCCGTACCTGGAACCGCTCGACCTCACGTACACGCAGTACATAGTGATGCTCGTGCTCTGGGAAGAAAAAAAGTGCAACGTCTCGGAACTCGGCAAAAAGCTGTTTCTCGATTCTGGGACGCTCACCCCGCTTTTGAAAAAGCTCGAAGCCAAGGGCTACATCCAGCGCACCCGTGAACAAAGCGACGAGCGCTGCCTTTCCGTAAGCCTCACCGCCGAAGGCGAATCGCTCAAGCGCAAGGCCGCAAGCGTCCCCAAGTCCATGGCCAGCTGCGTGAACCTCTCCGATGCCGAAGCCAAGACGCTTTACACCCTGCTGTACAAGGTTTTGGAAGGGTTTGGGGGGTAAACATAATCAAAATTCAATCTTATCTAGAACAATCTGTTCTGAATCTTTCTGCAAGAACATGACCATGTAGGTGGGCAGATATGTCACCTTCCCTTTTTGGGAGACGTTGCAGTTTGCAAAGACGAAGCCTTCCTGCATTTGGTATTCGGAATTCGCAAGACAGTTGTTCATGGCGGAATGAATTGTGTAATCCTTGCCGCTCTTCACTTCGATAGGCGATGCGCGGTTGTTGTATTCGATTACAAAATCAAGCTCGCCCAGGCGGTTTGAATTGTAGTAGTAAAGCAGGAATCCTTTTGAATAGAGTTCCTGCGCAATGGCGTTCTCGTAGATTCCGCCCGCATTCAGGTTCTGATTTTTTGTCAGCAACATGGACTTCGTATTCATTCCGTATTCCGAAGTGAGCATGCCGACATCCGCAAAATAAAGCTTAAACAAACTGCTTTTTTCGTTCAACTTGAGCGGAATCCTTGGCTCGGTGCTGTTGAAAACAGAAAGTGCGACGCCAGCGTTTTTTAACCAGAGAAACGTGCTTTGTACACGTTCAAAATGGAGCCCTTTTTTCAGGTCCGTCACAATGTACCGGCGGTTCTGTTTCAGAAGTTCCGCAGGAATCAGTTCGTAAGCGTTTGTCAATAACAGGCGCTTGTCTTCTGTTTCGTATTGGGTAAAGTCGAGCTTGTACTGACTCAGGATGTCGCGATGGATCCGCATGACATCGTTCAGGTTGCTGTTGTCCGCAAAGTTGCTCACGGCCTCCGGCATGCCGCCCACGATAAGGTAGCGCGTGAACAGGTCCAGCATTTTCTGGTTTACCGCGTCCATGACAGGCGTCCGGTTTTCGAAGGACGAGCGCAAACTAGAAATGATGTTGTCATCGATGTTCGTGATTTGCAGGAATTCTTCGAAATCCAGCGGGAACATTTCCACTGTAGTCATGTAGCCCACAGGCGCAGAATCGAGATTTGTCAGCTCCACTCCAAGGAGCGACCCGCTCAAGACATACCGGAAACTCCCTTCTTCCACAAGGAACTTGATTTTGGTAATCATCTCCTTGTATTTCTGGACTTCGTCAATGAAAATGATTGTCTTGCCTTTTTCCAGTTTCTGCGTGCTCAGGGCCGAAAAACCCAGAACAAGATCGTCGACAGTTTGCGCTGCGGCAAGAACATCTACCGCGGCAGGGGTTTCGATGAGGTTTATCTCAAAGAAATCCGCATGTTCTGCTGTCAGTACGCGCCTGATGGCGTGGGTTTTCCCCACCTGGCGGGCACCTTTTACGAGCAAGGCCTTTTTTGGGCTGTTTTTGAGCCATTCCCGAATGAGTTTTTCGCTCTTGCGCTTCAAGTCCATCAAAAACCTCGTTTTTGGCCTGTTTTTTACCATTCTGTCAAAAATACAATAAAAATATATAACTTTTTGTCAAAAATACAAGTGTTTTTTAACAGATTTTGTCAAAAATAAGTTCGTTTTGAACCGGTCACAATTTGTGAACAGTTGCCTTGAGTTGTCAAGTAATCCTTGACAAGTCCTCTAAAATTTCGAGGAGTTGTCGCAAAATTTGCGACAACTGTCCCCCTGAATTCGAGGGGTTTAAATTCACCGCCCTTTCATGCTCTCCTGGATTTTCTCGATGACTTCTACGGGGGTCACAAAGTCCAAGACGCTGAATGCTGTCATTTCGTTACCCATATCCTTGAACGAGGCCCCGAAGTGATACACCTTGTCGTCGACGAGCAAAAAGCGGTCGTGAATCGTGCGCATTGTCTTTAAATCCAGGCCAGGATACTGCTTTTTGTGTAAATCTGCAGCTGCCCTAAACTCCGGAGTGATACGCGCGGAATAAACAATCGCCTGCACGCCCTTCGCGCGCATCGCTGCGAATTTCAGCACCTCGATGGTGGCGAATGGGTCGATGAACACCACGGAACGCTTGGCTGACTTCACGAGATCCGCAATCAGCACAAACCCGTCGAAACGAGTTCCTGTTGCGAGAATGCCGCCGGTTGGCGCCTGCGCCGCGTTCACGAAGAAATCTATTCGCTGCTCGACCGCAGAAAGGCGGGAATCTTGTTCGGTGACAGACTTTCGTACGTCAGCGATTTCTGCACCTTGGTTCTCAATGAGCTGCCGCTGCTCATGCAGACGGTCCACAATCTGCAAATCCGTCGCGATCTTCCGCTGGTTCACGGCATAGCCCTTGAGCATGTAGTCTTTCAAGACCTGGTTTGCCCAACGACGGAATTTTACGCCGGATATTGAATTCACCCTGTATCCAACTGAGATTATCATGTCTAGGTTGTAAAATGGCATTTTGCGAGCGATTTCCCTTCCACCCTCTATTCGAACCTGTGCAATTTTTGCACAAGTTGAAATTTCATCTAATTCCCCGATCTGGTAGATATTGCGAATGTGTTTGGTAATGGAAGTTCTATCCGTATCAAACAATTCCGCCATTTGCGCCTGCGTAAGCCACACCGTCTCGTTCTCCACGCGTACCTCCAGCCGCACCTCTCCCTCCGGCTGGTAGAGCACAATTTCGCCTTTTTCTTCGTTTTTCGCCATTTTCACCTCGTTATAAACAAAAACGGACCATCCCGCCTGCGCGGGAATGATCCGTAATACCACCCTTTCTGGTGTTTAAGACAATATACAAAATTTTTCGAACATTAAAATGTCACAAATTGTCACTCCGTAGAATCTATATTTCTACGCATGAAATCACTCGCAAATATTATTTACTCCTGTTTCAAGGACAAGGGCGAATTCTCGCTCAAGGACGCCTATTCCGAAAACTCCGACAAGCCGAAGGAAACCGTCCGCGCGCGCATCTACGACAACCTCGGCGTAAAATTCGAGCGCGTCGCCAAGGGCCTGTACAAGACAATCGAGGGCGACGAAAGCTGCGTCGTGATAGAAGGCGACGGCCGCGACCTCTCCATGCTCGGGGACGCCTCCATCGACTGCATCCTGACCGACCACCCGTGGCTAGACAAGAAGTCGAACAAGGGCGGCGACCGCAACTTCGCCACTTACGACTGCTTCAGGTACACCCTCGACGACTTCAAAGAAAAAGCCCGCGTGCTCAAGGACGGCAGCTTCCTCGTCGAAATCCTCCCCGCCGAAAACGAGAACAACTACGATTACCTCTACCAGATAAAGAAATACGCCGAACAGTGCGGGCTGCTCTACTACTCGAAAGTCACCTGGAAAAAAGGGAACTTTGTCAGCAATACCGGGCGCAAGTCCAAGAACACGCAGGACGTGATGATATTCTCGAAAGGCAAGGCGCGCAGCCTGCGCATCGACGCCAAGAAAACAAAAGACACCGGGACGCCCCAGTACATGAGCGGCACCACGCAGATGCTCCCTGCAATGTTCGACATCCCGCCCGTCGCAAGGAAGAACAAGATACACCAGAGCGAACTCCCGCTGACCCTGTGCGAAAAAAACCTCCAGTTCGTGACCAAGCAGGGCGAAACCGTGCTCGACACCTTCGCCGGCAGCGGCGTCGTGGGGGAAGCCGCGCTGAACCTGAAACGCAACTGCATCCTCATAGAACTCGCCCACAGGAACATCCTCAAAATCAGGGACAGGCTCGCGGGCAACCCCTTCTTCCGGGAAGTGTTCTGGAAAGCAACCCCGGCCCCCGCCAACCTGAACGGATAAGGAGGGGGAAGCTTCCCCCTGCCTGCAGCCTTGCCCTTCTGTCACCCTGGATTCTATCGCTACGCTCCAGAATGACAGCAGCGATAGGGTCCAGGGCAAGTCTTCCGGACACCCCCTCCCCTAAGGGCTCCGCCCCTAAAACCCCGAAAAGACAACTAATTCTAAAAAAATGTTTACGCTGACAAAAAAAGGGTATTTTTAGAGGGAAGAGAATTAGTTTTTTCAAGGAGTGGCAATGCCGATAATTGATTCTTATGAACAATTTTTTCAACTGATTCCTAAAGATCGTTTTTTTCAGTTTGGCCTAGAGAATATAATCTCTATTGATCCTGAAAAATCTAGAGATGTATGGGATAAACTAAAACACGATGTTGCTGGCAAATCCCAACAACTGTTTGTTAGAAGTTCTGGGCGAAATGCTTCAGGGAATATTGTTTTAAAAAAAATGTATAAAGACGTATTTGATGTTGATATCAAGTTTGATCCTACTAATAATGCAAAACCAACCAAACTAATAGAAGACTGTACATCTCATAAAAAGAATAGGACTATATTCAATTATCAAGTCTCTCATGTTTTTGGTCAGACGAAAAATGTGTATTGCTTTACGGCTCCATGGAACATTGTGTTTATTCCGAAAATTATTGATCCGTTTACGGGCCACGAAGCTATGGGGCTGTATGTTAATGAATTCAAAAGAAAATTTCAGCATCATATTTATTCAATATTTAAAGAGATGATAGATGAATATAATGTATTGATGAATGAGTATAAGCTAAAGGTAAAAGAATGGCTATTGAGTAATGTTGAAGCAAACGATGTTCAAACGTATTTAAAAGATTTTGAGGAAATAATCGTTTGACAGAACACTTGTCAAAAGCGAAAACGCCTTCCTGAAGGTCCAGTCGGGCACGGGCGACAACCTGCTCGAAGAAGACATTCGGGAAGGGTTCACCAACTATTGCCTATGGTCCACGTTCCGGCCGGAAAGCATCGACACCGACGGCGAGCTGGACATGGAATGCCTGGACAGCGGCATGGTCCTGTTCAGGGAAAACTGCACCCCCGGAGAGGCGCTGGAATCGAGTTACCGGCAAGCCTTCGGCAAGGACTTCGACAAGGACGATTGCATCGTCATCCTGAGCGAAAGCGCGAAGCGCTGAAGTCGAAGGATCCAGTGGGGGAAGGTGGGACTAAAGTCCCAACTGTTCGGCTCGATCATGCCAGCCCGCAAGCGGTCTGTCGCGACACTCGCCTTGCACAGTTGTCCCCTGCCTGCAGCCCCGGCTCGGTGGCCCTAATGTCATCCTGGAGGGAGCGCGAAGCGCAACCGATAGGGTCCATGGCCACACTCCCCGGGTCTTCCGGACACCCCCTCTTCTAGGAACTCCGCCCCTAAAACCCTGCAACGCCCCGACTTTAATATCGGAAGCAGAACAGGCGCCGCAAATGCGACGCCCGTTTTGTATCTTTTTATAGTCCGTTTAGTCAGATGTGAAATTTTCGCCGATTCCAATCTGTTAGGCGGACTTTTTTACTTACGAGGATTGTTATTCCCGCGTCCACTGCCAGAAGGGCCTGTACCTCCGCCGTGGCCACGAGGCCATCCTGCATTATTCGGGTCATTTTGTGGTTGTGCCATGATGGGCCTCCTTTTAATAAAGTCCTGAAATGTGCCATCCCTCTCCGGAAGGGCATTTGTAAGTATACATCCTAATTCCTGTCGCTCGCGTTCGCTCGCCTGCTACGTCACGAGCTGCAGCTTCAGAATAATAGAGATTTTTCTTTTGACCATTGCGGCCAGTACAAGAGCACATGTTATTTCTTTCCCCCTTGATACTTGGAATCCATAGGATTCAGTTGACGGGAACGGTTGTCCAACATGGCTTGGTACTGGGCGTTGTGGCCAGAAGTACCCTTATTTGCGTTGCACTGATTAGCATGATTATCAATGGGCTTCATTTTTACCTCTTTGATAAAACGAAAGCGGCTTTGCTTTCGTGCAACAATCTTTTGCGAAGATTGATTGCGAAAAAGAAATCTAAGCTATTCTTGCAAAGATTTGTAGATTAACGGCAAAATAGCCGAAGGATATTTTTTCAAGGTTTTAGAAGTACGCAGAAAAATTACAAGGTTTGACGCTTTTCCTGTTCTAGGGAGTTTTTGAATTACTCTTATTCAGTTTATAAATGCATATCAGCAGTAGCATTATATTGGTGAATGCAGGAAGTTTTTCCCAAAAGGATTTTTCAAAGTCGTTATTAGATACAAGAAAAAAGTTTTTTTCGTGTTCAAGAGACCACGAGAATGCCGATGCAAAGAAAAATAGGCAAAAACCAGTGCTGTCTATATCATGGGATTTATTATTAGTTTCTTTAGACTTTTCTTCTAAAATTTCGTCAGAATTTTCATCTTTAACGGCAGAATCAAGATTTGTCCATAAATAATCAAACAACGAAATAATCATATATGCGGAAATGAAAGACGATTGATTATTTTGAACCATTACCCAAAATTTTTCTACAGCTCTCTTCTTTTTTTCTGAATCCTTCTTCCTTATAAAGAAACTAATGTTATTTAGAATGGTACTTTCAGTTGTAATGGAAACACTGTTTTTGTATAAAGTTGCCAAATTATCGTTTTGAAATTCGGGAAGAATTCCATCTGCCATATCCTTTAAAATGGATAAATCTTGATTATTGGCAAGTGTTGAAAAGATTTCTTCTGGAGGCAGCCCCTTTCGTCCCCATTTGCGATAATCTTTTTTAGAAAGAGTGGAAATTTTTTCTTTAGTTATTTTATTTAATAAACTTGGATTGGCTAGGGTTTCAAATTGTTTCACCGCTCTTGCAGGAATACCCCTATTAGCTTCAATAAAGTCAAGACTGTAAAAATGCACATTAAAAAAGCGCGCAAGAAGCCATATCTTATCTAACGGCTGTCGATGGGCGCATTCTTTTGAAAGCCCATCTATACTGCTTATACAGGCTTTTTTCCAAAAATTGCACAATTGTTCGTTATTAAGATATTCTGGCGAAAAAAAGTGGAGATAACGTTCAAAAAAAGGTTCTTCCTCGGGATTGATGTTTGCGAGAGAAATAACTAAATCGTTAGGGACAATTCCGAGTGTTTTATTTTCGATTGAGCTGTACTCACCATTTTTTTTGACTGTGATTCCCAGAAATCTTTCTACAAAATATTCCTTATTCCTTCTTTTTAAGAGTTGCCAAAGTCGAGCAACGCTCCATCCAAAAGATAATTCCAAGGCAATATTTTTTTCTCTTTGTGTCAACTCTGCTATAGGGCTCCAATCTATATCATCAATCGCAATATAGCCATATGGTTCTCTTGATTGATATGATTTTATCCATTGAGCAATGCCCTGGCCTCTTTTGTATTTTTTTATTGTATCGCTTTCTTCCCATTCTGCCTGAGAAACACCTTCAGGCCTAGTTGGATCACACAGATGATTGTAGTGTTTGCGTATTTTTTTTAAATAATTTTCAGCCAACGAATCCTGTTTAAAAAAGCCAAATGCGCATAAAGCGGTATTTTGCGGTGTAGGCGCTTTTTCAATATGATTAAACCAAAAATTTAAAAATTCAATGTGGTCAAAAAAATTTTTGCAAATATTATGATAATTTGTAATTGCCGATTCGATATAATGCCGACAATCCTCATCTAGCAAGTCGTGAGGTTCGTATGTTTCAGCCTTTTTTCTTCGTCCCATAGGGATAAATATATCTTATTATCTCGCCTGTAAAAGTAGCAGGAATATAAATTGGTTGTAATTTCACTACTGTAAGCCTTTATTTCGTTTAATTTGATATTTAGGTCTTTGTTTTTTCAAAAAAATCCTAAAATGTCATTATATGACACCATAAAATTATAGATTTTACTTTGCAAACAAAAATGCCTGTACATTCATTTTTCAACATGGAGGTTTATAATGAATGTTTTGCTTGATACAAGTATTATTCTCAACAAGATTCTTGGAAATAAAGCCGACCAAGATGTCAAAATTCTCTTTAAATGGCTCGATCGTTCGAAAAGTCAAAAAGTCATTCACGCTAGGACGGTCGAAGAATTGCGGAAAACGGAACCAACCGCATTTCTGTCGCTGAACTTGTCAGAATTTAAAGTCATTCAAGAAGAACCAGCCGAGCAGAATGCTGACGGTGCGTATCTTTTAAACACTATTGCATCGAATTGCGCCGACATACTCATTTCCGAAGATGTGCGAATCCATGCAGAGGCAAAATCGCTTAATCTTGCAGACAGGGTACTCGACATTGACCAATTTCTTGAAAAAGTCTTTGCGGACAATCCGGAAATGGTAGATTACAAAGTTCTTAATGTCCAGAAAATTCCTTTCGGCAAGATTGACCTTGACGATCCGTTTTTCCTTTCCTTAAAGAAAGACTATATGGGCTTTGCGGAATGGTTCCAAAGAAAACGCAACGAAACGGCCTACATAACCTTTAATTCCAAGAACGGAAAATTGCTTTCGTTTCTTTATTTGAAAATTGAAGGCCCTGAAGAGAACTATGCAGACATTCAACCGGCTTTTCCTCAAAAGAAAAGGTTGAAGGTAGGGACTTTTAAGGTTATCCGTAATGGCTTTAGGCTCGGAGAAAGGTTCCTCAAAATCATTTTCGACAATGCACTGAAACATAAGGTCGACGAAATCTACGTAACTATTTTTGATAGAAGTGACGAACAAAAACGCTTAATCGCCCTGATGGAAAAATGGGGCTTCGTCTATTGGGGGAAGAAGGGCGAAGAAAACGTATATGTCCGCAATTTCGTTCCAGAATGTGATAACGAGAACGTGAACAAGACCTACCCGTTCATTTCCAGGAACCGAGATACCTATATCGTGCCGATATACCCGGAGTACCACACAGAACTGCTTCCGGACTCCATCCTGAATACCGAGTCCCCCGAAGACTTTGTGGAAGATTCGCCGCATCGCAATGGCATTTCTAAAGTCTATGTTTCACGAGCATGGGAACCGCACCCCCGCAAAGGCGACATCCTTGTTTTCTATAGGACTGGCGGACTCTACAAGGGCGTTGTAACGACAATCGGCGTGGTTTCTGATACAAGGGAGTCCTTTGCAAACAAGGAAGAATTCATCAAGTATTGTCTGAGAGGTAGCGTTTTCCCCGAAAAAGAACTCGAAAAAATGTGGGACTACAAGCCACAAAAGCCTTTTGTTGTTAATTTTCTTTATGTATATTCATTCCCGAAGAGAATCAACATGGAACGGCTTATTGATATGGGAATCTTCAAGGGTGTCAATGATGCCCCGAGAGGGTTTTACAAAATATCAAAAGACCAGTTTGAATCCATCTTAAAGGAGACTGCGAGTGAAGGCCGTTTTATTGTCGATTAAGCCAGAATTCGCCCACAAGATTTTTGAAGGCTCGAAAAAGTTCGAGTTCCGTAAGCAGGTTTTTAAGGACGCTTCTGTAAAGAAGGTTATCGTATATTCGTCTTCGCCGGAACAGAAGGTTATTGGCGAATTCGAAATCGAGACAATTTTGAGCGATACTCCAGACAATATCTGGATACAGACTAGTTTTAATTCTGGTATTACTCAAGAGTTTTACAATGAGTATTTTGAAGGCCGAGACAAGGCTTATGCTATCAAGGTTGCCTCGACAAAGATGTACCGCAGGCAAAAAACTTTGGCCGATTTTAACATTCAATCCGCACCGCAATCTTTTGCGTATGTGGAAGTGTAGGGATTTCTTTGGATTACAAAATGGACAAGAAAACTTTTGATGTTTTTTCTTTCTTTTCAGGCTGTGGAATGCTAGACTTAGGCTTCGAGAAAGCCGGCTTTAACATTGTTCAGGTAAATGAATATTTTGAACCATTTTTAGAAGCTTATCGTTATTCTAGAAAAAAGATGAGTATTAAACCACCAAAATTTGGATACGATAATTGCGATATAAATGGGTATTTAACAGAGGGAGCATTAAAAACAGCCTTAACTGAAAATTTGAAAAAAGAAAAAAATTTAGTTGGGTTCATAGGTGGACCTCCCTGTCCTGATTTCTCTATTGCAGGGAAGCAAAAAGGACGCAAAGGAAGAAATGGCGTTCTTTCTCTTTCATATACAAATTTAATTACTTCATTTTCTCCTGACTTTTTCTTATTTGAAAACGTGAAAGGTTTGTGGAAAACTGCAAAACACCGTCGTTTTTATGACGCATTAAAACGGATTTTTACAGCAGCAGGTTATTGTCTCACAGATCGATTGTGTAATTCTTTGGAATTTGGCGCGCCACAAGATCGTGATAGAATTATATTAATAGGAATAAAAAAAGATATACTAAAAGAGGAATACTACAACAAGAAGAACGTACTATCGTCTTTTCCTTGGGATCAAAACATAAGATATTCGATACAGGATATAAAAGATATGAAATGGCCCCAAGAGGATGTTTTTCGGAAAGATAGCGTCCGCGCTTGTCCAGAAGGTATTGCGAATGAACTCACTGTTGAATATTGGTTTAGGCAAAATGATGTAGATCATCATCCCGATAAAGATAGGTTCTTTAAGCCTAAAGCAGGTCTTTCTAGGATGAAAACGATTTCGGAGGGTGATTCAAATAAGAAATCATATAAGAGAATTCATCGTTGGAGGTATTCTCCTACTGTTGCATATGGAAATAATGAAGTTCACTTGCATCCGTATAAAGAACGTCGTTTATCTGTTGCTGAAGCGATGGCTCTTCAATCCCTACCTAAGGAATTTGCGTTACCTCAATCCATGACTTTAACCAACTGCTTTAAAACTATTGGCAACGGAGTCCCATTTCTTCTTGCAAACGGGGTTGCAAAATCACTACACGAATATCTTGAAAAAGCATTAAAATAAAAAGGTCGGAAGTATGAAGTTCGATTTTACACCAGATCCAAAGATTTTAATTGCGTTGACGCACACATCCATACAACCATTGGATGCATTATGCGAATTAATCGATAACTCCATAGACTCGTTTTACAGTGCGAAGATTGATGGAGAAAAGATTGACGATCCGATAATAGTCGTAGAACTACCCACCAGAAAAAATTTAAGCGAAAATTCAGGCGTCTTACGAATACAGGATAACGGCCCTGGAATGACATCAGAAATAGCAGAAAAGGCTATTAAAGCAGGATATTCTGGGAACAATCCTTATGATACTTTAGGCCTTTTTGGAATGGGCTTTAATATTTCTACTGGGAAATTGGGCAACCGGACTACTTTTTATACAAGCAGATCAGACATGTCTGTCTGGGTGAAAACGGAAATTAATCTTGAAGAGATAAACAAGAAAAAGGATTACTCACTAGATGTAGAAGAAATTCCTAAGAAAGAACTTGCTATTGGAAACCATGGAACGATTATAGAGATAAGAGATTGGTGGCCAGAGGGCAATCAAAATCGAAATTGCATTTTAAAACTGATTCAATATGGGATGCCGAAAATCCGAGAAGAAATCGGCAGGCGATATGCTTCCATTTTGAGAGAGGGGAAAATAAAGATCTCCATAAATGGTGAAAAATGTGTTCCTTTTGAACATTGTATTTGGGACAAAAAGAGATTTGTTGTACGAAAGAATGGAAATGTCCCCGCATGTTTTGAATTTGATCAGGTAATAGGATCAAATCGTCGTTGCGGGAAATGTAGAGCAATTCTTCCGTCGGAGGAAACCACATGTCCACATTGCGGTTCAAATTCAACTAGGACGATTGAAGAAAGAATAAAAGGATGGATTGGAATTCAAAGATTTGATTCTGATACTGAATTCGGTATAGATTTAATTCGCAACGGTCGTGCAATAAAAATTGCAGAAAAAAATGCTTTCTTTGAATATGTTGATGAATTTAAGAGAACCATTAAGGATTATCCCATTGACTCACAGTACGGACGAATTGTCGGCGAAATCCATTTAGATTTTGTTCCTGTTGATTTTATGAAACAGGATTTTCAAAGAACGAGTGCAGAGTGGTCAAGAGCCATGACTTTCATTCGTGGGAACAGCTCTTTACAGCCAACACAACCCAATGCAGACTCCAACATTTCGCCACTATTTAAGCTTTATCAAGCGTATAGACGAGTTAGAAATTTTGGCCGTGGTGACATGTATATGGGTTATTGGGAAGATGGTTCAGCACATAGAATATCTCGCGATAAAGAAAAAGAACTTTATGAAAAATTCAAGCAAAAACTTCCTGGTTATTACGATGACAGTGAATGGTGGAAATTAGTCGAAAATGCTGATCAACCCCCTGTTGAAGAATTGCCTATTTGTCCTCAATGTGGCTCCCAGAATTTAAAGGAAGATGAAACTTGTAGTGTTTGCGGATATATTTTACAAGGAAAAACATGCGTATTTGAGGCGTGTGGAAAATATATTCCAAAATCGGCAATAAATTGTCCTCATTGCGGTGCAGATCAGACACCAAAAATTCTTGAACCATGGATATGTGAAATTTGTTCAACAAAAAATACAGCTAATGCGTCAAAATGTTCAAAGTGTGGCTCTGCCAAAGGGTTCAAGAATCCATTATCAGAAGACAATTTACTGAATAATTCAGAAAAAATCGATTCCTTGTCTTGTTCTAATTTGATTGTTAGATACCCTGATGGCGAAAATAGCCAACCTATTCAGGTAGATGTTTACGCCGTTCGAACGCCAATGCAAATACCAACGTCTCGACATACAACCCCAATTATTGTGGAAAAGAGTGTTGGGAAAATGTCGGTTTTCTTAGACCACCGTCATCCAGTCTTCTCACAATACAATGTTTCGAAAGAGCATATGATTGCAAGTGAAATAGCCATGTATTTGTTTAACGCTCATCCGCTTAATGGCAGTAAAAATGGGCATAGTTTAAGCAATTTAATATGGCGAGTTCTAGATACAAGATGGAAAAATACATTAGAAGTTAATGTTGATTCTGTCTATAAAGAAGCCTCAGAGTTTATGGATGATTTGCGCTTAAAAATGAGCGACCTTCTGAAAGAGCATGCATCGACCTATTTCAATGAACTCGATAACGAACAGAAAAAAAGTTTGACCAATTCATTGATTTCTAGCGAAATTGATCTTTCGACAATTGGCGAACTTAAAGATTCAGGAGCGTATTTACTTTATGTGCCGTATTCTTTTTTGATCTCCATATTCCATGACAATCCAGAAAAATTCTTTAATGGGGCAATATGGAAAAATTCGTTAGCCATTGGCGGAGAAGAGCTTCTTGGGGAAGACAATATACTGTCCATGCGAGAAAAACTGATTCGGCAATATGAAAATTGTTTGCATGATGTCCTGCAATTCCTAGAAAATAAGTATTCTGACACCATAACACTTCAACGAGTAAAATTATCCATTGAGTTTTTAAGAAAAGAGATGGTTACATAATGTTCGATAATTTGCGCGACATTGCAAACAGTTCATGGCAGGCTTTTGAACGAAATATTTGCCGATTGCTTCTGTATATGGGATTCTCAAATGTTCGACTTGTCGGACAACGAGATGACCATGGAGCCGATGTTGCAGCAATACGATATGGGAAAAAATGGCTGTTTCAGGCGAAACACTGGAAAAAGGCTGTAGGAGATTCTGTTCTTGAAGAAACGCTAAAAGCTCTATATGAGTACAAAGCAGATATACCAGTAGTTGTTGCCTCTATGGGGTTTGACTCTTCAGCCAAACAGTATCAACAAAATTTGATGCGCTATAATAAAGTTCCGATGCAACTATGGGATGCATTAAGACTGGTAAATGAAACAGAAAAACTGCCTGAAAAAACTTTGAATACTCGCAGCATTCGCAAATATCAGGAATCGGCGATAAAAGAAATTACAGGCGCATATTTTTCGGGTGAAAAAAGAGCTCTTGTGGTTCTTGCTACTGGTTTAGGAAAAACATTTGTTGCTGCAGAAAGTATTCGAAGAATTCGGGCAATTGAACAAAAAAGAGTTCTTGTTTGTGCACATACTAATGACTTAGTGTACCAATTGGAACGCGCCTTTTGGCCGTTTCTTAAACCTTCAGAAACGACTCTTGTTTGGAATAATTATGAACCACAAAATAACGAAAGCTTAGAAAATGCAGATTTTACTTTTGCTTGCGTTGACACTGTTTACAATTATATAATTAATCGAAAAGAGCTCCCCATATTTGATATCTTATTGGTTGATGAATGTCATCACGTTGGTTCATCCATGTATGACCAAGTGTTTGATTATCTTGCTGCGGGAAAAGAAAACGGAGCTTTCGCATTAGGGTTAACAGCAACACCGTGGCGGGCCGATGAAGTTCAAATATCAAAATACTTTGGTGAGCCCAAAATAAGCGTAGACATAATTGATGGGTTGAAAAACGGATTCTTAGCAAATATTGATTACAGAATATTTACAAATAATATTGATTGGAATTCACTAAAAAATATAAAAGGAAAATCTTTTTCACCAAAGCAGATTAACAAAACTCTTTTTATTAATCAATGGGATGATTCCGTCGTTGATACATTCCATGAAGCATGGAATGAACAAACCTATCCAAGAGCAATTATCTTTTGCGGAACTATTGAACACGCAATAACGATGAAAAATAAGATAAACGCTTTAGGTTTTTGTAGAGCGGAAGCAATTTATTCCAATGCATCAGATCGTGGATTTGAAGCAATGGGGCAATACAAAAGAAATAGAATATTAAGCGATTTTGACGAAGGGAATATAAATGTTATCTGTGCCGTTGACATTTTTAATGAAGGAATTGATGTTCCTGATGTTAATATTTTAGTATTTCAGAGGGTTACACATTCTAGAAGAATATTTATCCAGCAATTAGGAAGAGGATTACGTCTATCTGAAGGTAAAGACAAAGTTATTGTGCTAGATTTTGTTTCTGATATACGACGATTTGCCGCCGGTATTTCTCTAAAAAATTCGGTTTGTTCAACGCGTGACGCAACACGAATCGATTTGCCGAATAAAGTGACTTTCTACAAGGCGAATAAAGAGGACCCTCAATCGGAATCGTTTTTGAGACAGTGGCTGGATGATGTTGTGGCTATTGAGTCTTCAGATGAAGACGCCAGTGTATTAAAGTTCCCTCCTGCATTCGAAGAGCAATACGATGACTTATAATGACCTTTTAAAAGACATTGAAAAACTTATCGGTTTGCATCTGCATAGTATAAGACCTGGTGCAGAACTCACTGTTGAAGCGATTGAACGGGAGAAATGTTCCTTGTCATTAAGAAATGTGCAGGGTAATTTAAGAAAACGAAGCTTAGATGAAATAAGGAATCTTTGGAACGAACTTCAAAAAAAGCGAATCGTTCATGTTGATGGCTTTTTGCATGGTTCGGGTTCAAGTCGAAATCAGCCGGAAACGATCCTCGCCAATTTGCCGTATATTGAATGGTTGAAATACAATGGAAAAAAACACCTTGCTTATGTAGAGAAATCAACACATGAATTCGGCACGCTTCGCGAAATGAATCCTGTCGAACAAATCGGCTTCTGCGAAATGCTGGCTAAAATTCAAAATAAACAGCATTTCTATTCTTATGCAGTAGTCACAAACGATATCAAACAGTGCATAGATGGTTTTAATAAAGATGCATTATTTGGCTTGACTATTATCGAACAGGGAGCTTACGCATTGTCTTTGCCCAATAATGAAGTTTTATTTTTGTCTGCTGATAAGTATAAATTACCCAAAGGGGTTTATCCAATTTTGTATGATCGAGAAATTTCGGGAAAGAAGCCGATAATAAAAATAGACGACAATTTGTACTATTTTGACAAAATATATCCGATAGATGTTTTGTTCGCGGGAGGCAAATAATGCCAATTGATCAAGAGTCTTTAAAAAAAGATTTGCTCAATATGAATGAAAATGAGTTTTATATTAAGCATATTTTAAAATCAAGGAATTGGTATTTTTCTCAGTATAGGAATTTTAAAGACGATGTACTTATTGATAAAATTGACGAGTTTAAAGAAATTATCTCAAAAAATTTTAATGTTAGTTTTCATAGCGTAAAAATGGTTGGCAGTGCCAAAGTGGGCTTTAGTTTGTCTCCTGATAAAGGACTTAAAGAATTTCATGATGGGAATAGCACCGAAAAGGCGTCGGATATAGATGTTGCAATAGTGTCAGATAGATTGTACAATGAGTATTGGGATTTTTTTCGAAGGGAAAACAACGTTAATTACTATTTCCCTTTAGCAAGAACTTTTTGGCAGGTTTCGAGTTCAATATATAAGGGGTTCATAAATTCCTGGAATATCCGTGAAATCGACAATATGCGAAAAAAATGGGATGCGATTGTAGATCCTACAAATAGGGCTCTACGTGAAAGACTTTTTATTCGCCATGAAATAAACTATCGTTTGTATAGAAATTGGGATGACTTACGAGAATACCAACTAAATGGAATTATTGAAGTGCAAAAGAAACACAAAGAAAAGAATGGAGGCGACAATGTTTAGATACGATGACACGAAAAAAACAATCAATGAAATTCATACCATGTTTAAAGAGGGGTCGCTGATAGTAGACGATAGCTATCAACGCCGATCTGTTTGGGGGGAAAAAGACAAAGTTCGCTTGATTGAAACCATATTACTACAAATGATTGTTCCAGAATTGTTTTTTTGGAGAGCGAAAACTGACCCACAAACAGGATCGTCGATTACTCATATTGTTGATGGTCAGCAACGCATAAAAGCTATATCTGAATTCGCTAATGGACAATTTAAATTGTCTGAAAGGTACTTAATTAACGAAGCAAAGAAAGATCAATTTAAAGATAAATTTTTTAATGATTTGTCAGATGCAGAAAAGACCAATTTTTGGAATTACACACTAGTTGTTATAGACATAAAATCGGAGACGGAGAGGAATGAAATCGTAGATGTCTTTAACAGGCTTAATTTGACTAATTATTCTCTTAATTCGCAAGAAAAGAGGCATACAAAATCTGGTTTGTTTGCGGAATTGGCAGAGGAAATCGCAAGTGAACCCTTTTGGGGTAATTATAAACTATTTAGCGGCGTTGATGTAAAACGAATGAAGGATGTTGAATTTTGTGCAAACTTGATTGTTTTGCAACAAAAGGGAATTATTGATCAGATAAATCAGCAAGTATTGAATGATGCTTATGCAGACATGCAAGAAGAGTATCCTAATAAAAATGAGGACAAAGAGTCGATAATAAAGGCGATTTCAGGTGTAGAACAGCTTATCGTGTCAGAGGAGATGATGCTGTTTGCTAGAAGAAAAACGCAGTTGTACACGTTGTTTAGCCTTGTTCTGGCAATGCAAAGAGACAACAAAGAGATTAACGAAGTTTGTATAGATCGTTTGAATAAATTTGTAAAATTGTATTCGCGATTTAAAAATGATCCTCAAATACAAGAAAGTTTGGACTCCAATCAAAAAATAATTTACGATAGGCTGAATAATTACAAGTTAGCGTCGTCGGAAGGTTCGAGAAAACTAGCAAATAGAATGATTCGATACGAAATTTTGTCAAATTTCATTAATGAAGGCAATGCAGATTTAATTGCCGCTATGGATTCTTTAAGAGTGAAATTGGGCCTTGATTTGAGTAATGTAGAAGATGAAAACTCCGATGAACAATGAGGTTTGTTATGAAAGAAAATGAAACCTTATTTAAAGCCTGGAGTGGTTTCCTTCAGCAAGAAAGTATTTTGAATGAAGATGACTTGAAAAATCTTCAGGATGTTTCTTTTTGTAGGAACCACAATTTTCTTGGCCGCTACAACATCCCTGTTATCTTATTGAAGAGTGTTGTTGAAAACGACCATAAATATGACGGACGGCTTTACAAACGATTCTTCTTATTTGATAAGTATTCTATAAGTAATGATTGGTATCATTCGGAAACAGAAACAAATCGAAGAGATTTCTTTAGATGGTTTGTAGATCTTTGTAAGCAAAGGGGTGTTTATAATAAAGTTCCCCAAATTATAATTGAAGAAGCGGAATCTTCAGACAATGGCAAAAAAAATGATCTATTCAAAAACAATACTGTAAAAGATAAACAAAAAACTAAAAATACAGGTGTTATGTCTTATTCTCAAAACATTCTCTTCGGTGCTCCGGGTACTGGAAAGTCTTTCAAGATTGACGACCCTGAGAAAGGTTATGGCTTAAAGAATGTTGATGAATCCCGTAAATTCCGCACCACGTTCCATCCTGATTACGATTATGCGCAATTTGTAGGTGCCTACAAACCGCAAAAAAATCAGGTCGCAAATAAAGCCCTTAACAAAAACGAATTGACTGCCATTCTAAAAGAAATGAAGGATGGCAACAATTATCCTATTCACAAATTTTCCGCGTTGTATTCAGACTCGCTTTTGAAGCTTTCTAATGCAGAACAAATTGAAATTATAAAAGAAGCGGATTCTCCAGAATCAATGGCTGTCGAGCTGAAAAAAGGAATTGCTGTTGGTGAATATTTGAAAGAGAAAATTGACGGAGGTTCCATTACCTATTCTTTCGTTCCACAGGTTTTCGCAAAGGCTTACGCTGCTGCTTGGAAGCAGTATTTCGCTGCGGGTAATGTATCGACTGTCGACAATCAGGTCTATCTCGTTATCGAAGAAATCAACCGCGGGAACTGCGCCCAGATTTTTGGCGATATTTTCCAGTTGCTTGATCGTGATAGTGCTGGATTCTCGCAGTATGCAATTGATGCAGATTGCGATTTCGCCGAATGGCTCAAGGAAAATGGAATCGGCGATGGCAAGCTCAAGCTCCCACCGAACCTGAACATTCTCGCCACCATGAATACCAGCGACCAGTCGCTGTTCCCCATGGATAGTGCGTTCAAGCGTCGCTTTGATTGGGAGTATGTGCCGATTTCGTTTACGGACGAAGAAGGAAATGAAAAAGAAGCTGCCAAGTACGAAATAGACATTCCTGACGCTAACGGGAAGAATTATCTTTGGCAAAATTTTGTCGAAGCCGTCAATGATAAGATTCTAGACCTCACCGAATCCGAAGACAAGCAACTCGGCGAATTCTTCATCAAGCCTGACAACGGCAACATCATTTCTAAGGAACGCTTCCTCGGCAAGGTGATGTTCTACCTTTGGAGCGAGGTCTGCAAAGACGAACATAAAAACGGCTCATTTTTCCGTGCAAAAATCAATGACAAGGAAGATTTCTTTACTTTCCAGGACCTTTACAAGAAAAAGGACCTTTTAAAGCTGTTTATGGATGGATTGCTGGCTCCTAAAAACTAAGGGACTTGCTTTTGCAGTTTTTGTATATTATATTGGTGATATAGGAGTTCAAGATGACTATGGGCACATTGGCATTTGAGGTTCCCAAAGAGATGGAATCGTTCGTTGAGGCAAATGGCTGCCGCAGCGAATTGCTTCGTAATGCATTGATCCTTTTGCCCTACATACAAGATTTGACAATCTCCCATGGTCGCGCGGCAGAACTACTTGGCATATCGAAAGAAACGCTAATTAACTTGTACGGGGATATGGGTATTCCCTATCTTGATGGCAGCATCCAGTCCGTACACGAAGAAATGGCCGTTTACTCCGCAGCGAAGAAAAAAGAATGATTGTTGTTTCCGATACGACCCCGATTATTTCGTTGTTGAAAATGAATCGGTTGCAATTGCTGCACAGCCTTTTTGGCCGTGTGTGCATTCCGTTCGCTGTATTCGAAGAGTTGACGGGTAATCCCAATTACCAGGATGAAGTCTCCATTTTGCGAGGTTCCGATTTTATTCAAGTTGAAGAAGTTGCCAATGCCGGGGATGTCCAAGTAATAAAAAATGATGGTCTTGATATCGGTGAGAGCGAAGCCATTGTCCTGGCGAAACAACTTTCTGCAGATGTCCTTTTGATGGATGAGGCCAAGGGAAGGCAGGTCGCGTCTCGATACGGCCTTCAAATTATGGGGACCGTTGGCATTTTGCTGCAAGCTTTTAAAGATGGTCTTCTTTCTTATCACGAGATAATTGATTGCGTCTTTTCGCTGCGTCGTAATCATCGCCGGATAAGTGAAAACCTGCTCATGGATCTTATGAAAGAGATTGAGCGTATTGAATCGAGCCGATAGGCATGATTTTCCTGTTCGAACAGTTTGCGTATAAACCGGGATTCCTGGAGAAAGTCCTTCCCCAAAAGGAGAAAGGCTCTAATTGGGATTTGCCGAAGGGCTTCGTTCAAAGGGAATCTAAAGGGCTTTGCAAACTGGACGGTGTCGGCTACCTGTACAACGCAAATTGCAAGTATGTCGAAGAGGGGCAAAAGGAAAAGGACTCCACCGATAGAATCGTCTTTGTGTTGCCCAAGGTGTTTCTAGATGAATCCGGCACAACGGCTTTCGGTCAAAAGATTTCGGCAGACGTAAACTTTAAATTCGACAAGGAATCAAAGGAAGTACCCAAGGAGTTCCTTTCGAATCTTTCGTTATGGGTTTGTAGTTCTATTGCGAAATACAGGCTTTCTAACCCCGCCGATAACAGTATCGATGTTCCCGAAGCTCCAGATGTACGTCATTTTGACAGTGATAAGGCCACCCCGTCCTTGATTGACGTGATGAACGCCATGAAGTTGTTTTACGCCGAGAACCAGAACCTGTTTGTGTTCACGGCAAAGAACAAACACAGCGGCAACAACCGCATCGACTGGCGCCGCACGGTCGCGCATACGCAGCCCTTTATGCAAGGTGACGCGCCCATCTACATGGAACTGGAAAACAAGAAGAAAGTTTTCGACCTAGACGACCGCCTGCTGGTGCTGTACTTTTCGGCGATGCACTACATCGAAGAGACGTTCGGCTTCAAGATGCCGAAGTCGGAGTTCTACGCACCGATTCGCGTGAACGAATTCCGTCGCCTGCTGGGTCACCGCGGGCTGGTGGAACTGCGCCGCATAAAGCACAAGTATTTTGCCGACAAGTTCTTGCGGCTCTACAACATCGTGAAGGCGTTCTTCGAATGGGGCGGTAACTTCAGTGCAAACGATTACAGCAGCGAATACCTGCTCACGAGTAAGTACAATAACGTATTCGAGGCGATGATTGACAAGCTGGTGGGCGATGACTTGCCCAAGCAAATGGAATATTTGAAATCCCAGAAAGATAACAAGGAAGTCGACCACCTCTATAAAGATCGTCAACTCATTTTTGCTGATGAAGACCAGAAAATTTGGTTTATTGGGGACAGCAAATACTACAAAGATGGGAACGGCGTTGAGGGGGCTTCGATTCACAAGCAGTTTACGTACGCTAGGAATATTATCCAGTACAATATTGACGATTTATTGAATAGTGGCGTTGAAGACAAAGATTACGAAGGGTTGCGTTATCGTGATAAAACGACCGAAGGCTATAGCGTCACGCCGAACTTCTTTATTCGTGGAGAAGTACCGGAATTTAACCAGAAACTGGCCAAGGCCCAATTCCAGGACCCGTACTTTAGAGATAATCCTGATCCGAAAAATGAGGACCTGATAAGAAAGGATGATGCGGATTTGTGGAAAGATCGCAATCGTCATTTCGAGAACCGTCTTTTTGACCGCGACACACTTTTGCTCCAAGTGTACAACGTGAATTTCCTGTACGTGCTAAAGGCGTTCACCTCCAAGCGCTCCTCGCTGCGTGAAGAATTCAAACGTGATGCTCGTGATAAATTCCGCGAGAATTTTCTGGAATTGCTAAATGATAAATATGTGTTTTGGGCTGTGTGGGTAAAAAACGGGCTCTTAGAAGATTTCGTTGACTATCATTTTCGAGTCCTTGCGGGAAAAGCATTTAAGCCTAGAGACCTTAAATGCCTTATAATCGCTCTAGAAAAAGAGCATATAATGAGCAACGACCCAAAAGAAAATGGTGAAAACCTGTGGAAAGAAATTGAACGTTCTTGTTCCATGATTCTACGCGTGACACCATACGATTTATGGGGTGAAGCGCCTAAAAAGCAAGAAAAAATCGATTTTCCGCACGCCCGTTTCGACTCCAAGTCGCGTCGATTCCGTGTGCACAAGGGAAAAATCAAGTCTACAGTATTAAATAAGGAAAGTCAAGTTTTGGCTATCGAAAAAGATAAAGAATGGTCTGGGCTATCTTTTGAGAAAATCGATGGCGCTTTTTTAAATAGTTGTGGTGTAGATTTAGAAGAGGCATAAAAAAAAGAACCAAATCAACTACGGATTTGGTTCTTTTATACAAATTGGTGCGGAGGAGGGGGGTCGAACCCCTTTAGGCCCACTCCGAGTATTTTCCCATCAGTGAATAGACTTCATTTTCGGATCGAAACCCTACTTTCTGAGCTAGCCGATTCGGCATATTACACCAGGTCTCCGCAGTAGGGCCCCGACGCACCAGCAAAGATATGAACATGTGCTAATAGCTTTTTTCATAGACTTATCCTCCATTGGATTGATGGTTATTGCAGATAAGGTGAAATACGCGTTCACAGCAAGCCCAATTATGAAGCTTTCTCCAAAGATGATACTCAAGATCAGGAAAACTTTTTCATATACAAATATAGTAAAAAAAATATAATTTGTCAACATTTTTTGAATTTGTCTGCTAGTGATAGCCTATGATAGACTCCCTGCAACTTGTTTTTCGCGTTAGGGATAGTGACCCCTTGGGGCGGAGACGCGCGCTTACGAGCCTAGATCCTCGCCTCCGCGAGGATGACGATTGTTTGCGCGGCTCCGTTGCAAGAGCGGCGCGGGGGTGCCGTAGGCGCGCACGGGGCGCCTTGCGATATAGCCCGACCCGGCGAAGGGTGGACCCTATCGCCTGCGGCTCCAGGGTGACAGGGGCCAACCGAGCCGGGGAACGCCCAGACAGACGCCCATTGCGTGCGAAACGAAGTAATTTCTAACACAAATGGTTGCATTTTGGTTTGTTTTTATGTATTTTTAGTAAAAAAAGAGGTGAATGTATGGCTCAGACGACTTTTAGCATCAGGATGGACAGTGACCTTAAAAAGGACTTCGACAAGCTGTGCGAGGATTTCGGGATGTCGATGAGTACCGCCATAAATGTCTTTGCGCGGGCAGTCGTGCGCGAGCGCCGCATACCATTCGATGTCGCCTCGGCCGATGCTCCGGCGTATGCCGCAGACAGGCGTGTGTTCTATAACGCGAACCCGGTTGCGAGTCGCATGCTCAGAACCATGCAGCAACTTTCCGCCGATGCCGAGAAGGCCGGCTCCGCAGGCATGACACTCGACGAAATAAACGCCGAGATCGCCGCAGCCCGGCGAGGGAAGTAACGCGCGGGTGTTGACTTCCCGCTGGTCTCTTTGTATATTTATCCCCGTATTACGACAATCCCTGCGACAGTCGGCATAGGCCTTGCGGCCCGTACGTGCATCCGCGGTGGGGTTCATCAACCTTCTTGTTGATGTTGTTGGATAGCTGGCAGGAACACGACCTGCTCGAGTGTGTGGCGAAAGCCGCGCCAGGTAACGCCGAGGAAGACCCTCGCCAACAGCACCGCAAGAGCATCCCAAATATAAACAAACCCTAATTGCGCCTGCAGTGCAGACGCAATTAAAACCGCTTTTAACGTTCGCTCATGCCGAGCGGGCTAGAGGATTATTATGGCAAGAAAAACTGATAAATTGGCTGTCGCGGAGTTTCCCCTCATCGACGAAACGTTGTTGAAATCGCGGATATACACCATTCGCGGGGTCAAGGTGATGCTCGATGCAGATTTGGCCGAGATTTACGGGTATACGACCAAAGCATTCAATCAGCAGGTCAAGAATAATATCGAAAAATTCGATGACGATTTCCGGTTTCAGTTGACGAGGACGGAATATCGCGAAATTCTAGGGTCAAAATTTTTGACCCTAGAACAGGGAAAATACTCAAAAACCAGTCCCTACGTTTTTACCGAACAGGGTATCTACATGCTTATGACGGTGCTCAAGGGCGAACGGGCGACTGCTCAAAGCAAGGCTTTGATTCGCCTTTTCAAGCAGATGAAGGACTATATCGTTGCTGAAAACCATCAATTGCTCGGGACAGCGGGAATTGCCCAGATTGCAGCACAGACTGTTCAAAACACGCGCGAAATCGCAACGGTTTCCGCTGAAGTAAAGGAGCTTTCCGGCGAAGTTCGCGATATCCGGAGCGATTTGGGAAAAATCAATGTGGACCTCCGGATGGTCATGGAAAATTTCGTCGATCCCTCGACATACGAGCATTTCTTGATTCTGAACGGGCGTAAGCTGGAGGCGGATGTCGCTTATGCGCAGATTTACGGCATGGCGAAAAAGTCGGTGCTGGTTATTGACAACTATGTAGACGTTAAAACGCTGAATTTGCTCCGGAACGTGCGCAAAGGCGTTTCCGTCCTGATTTTCAGCGACTTGCTCGGTGGAAGCCGCATGACAGACGACATGCTTGCCGATTATCGGGCCGCCCGCCCGGACGTGTCGATTGACAAGAAACCCGCCATGCACAAGTTCCACGACCGCTACATTCTCGTGGATTTCAATACCAAGAGCGAAAAGCTGTACCATTGCGGAGCATCTTCCAAGGATGCGGGCAACAAGATTACGACCATCGTGCAACTGGACGACGTTGATGCATACCGGAACATGTTTGAGGAACTGTTGGAGCAACCAAGATGACCTTGTATTGGATACGGGAAACTGGTGAAAAAAAACAATTCAGTCAACCAAATAAAGGAAAATTACTGTGAAGAAAAAAGCAGAGAACGAGAATGAATTTGAGTTGCCGAAGGAACTCTTGGAATCAATAGCTGGGCTTAATGAACTTATGAGCCAGCATCAGGATCAAGCCGCCGCAATGCTGTACAGATTAATGTTTCGCCATGAACGGGATCTCCATGTACTCGACCGCTATTCAGATGTCGTACTTGAAGGCGTTTCTGGCATGGGTAGCGAGTTCGCGAAAGAGGATTACAGGAATTTCTTGCAATACCTGTCGTATGTTATTCCTAGCGAATATGCTCCGCATAAGGAAATGTACGAAGAAGAGCTCAGAATCGCCGAAGATGATGATGAGTGAACAGCGTGTATTACAATGTGTATTGCAAGGTGTATTGACAAGTGTATATACATTTTCTACAATAGGGAGGGTGTGCAATAACTGTAAGGAGAGCTCATGAAGACGAAGTGCAAAAAGCGCGAGAAGGTTAGGCTGCCCAAGGGGTTCAAGCTGGTTGACGATTTCTTGTCTAAAGAGGAGATTGAAGCGCTTGAAAACGACACCTCGATGAGAGATCCGATGGTTATCACCGGCGGTCATGAGTCGGAGACGCTAGAGGAATCTATTGCGCGTATCAGTCGCGCTATTGCCGAGGCCAAGGAAGAAAAGAAGATGTATTCCATAAGGCTCAAGGTCAAGACAGTGGAATCGATCAAACGCAAGGCCGCCGCCGCGGGCATCCCTTACCAGACTTACGTGAACGTGGTGCTCGACAACGCCGCGTCTGCCTGATTGTAAAATTTTCTTGCTCCCCTAGCCAACTTTCCGAATATTAGGTACATTAATGCCCGACGTGTTTCTCCGTCTAATGGAGAAATGCGTCTTTTTTTTATTTCGATTTTCGGGATAAAGGGGACGCCTCTAACATCAACCGACCGTTTTTGCGGCTAAATGGAGGCTAAAATGACCAAAGAAGAAATTCTAGCTGGTGAATCAGAACTGCTTGAGTTCAAGCGGGATGTTCCCGAACAGAGCGTCAAGTATATCAAGACCGTTGTTGCCTTTGCTAACGGCAAGGGCGGCACGATTGTCTTTGGCGTGGACGACAAGACCCATAAAATTATAGGCATAAAAAAGAGCGAGGTCTTTCAGAAAGCCGACACAATCGCTGATACGATTTTCAACAGTTGCGAGCCCAAAATCAGGCCGAGTATCAATCTTCAGGAAATTGACAAGCGCTACATTATCGTGGTGACGGTTCCTTCTGGAATGCAGCAGCCCTATTACATAAAGAGCATGGGCATTACCGAAGGCACTTTTGTTCGCGTGGCGGCAACGACCCGTGAAGCAGAACGATACATGCTCAAGGAATTGCTTCTTGAAGGTGAAAACGAATCGTTCGATCAGCAACCTGCTGGCGAAACCGTTTCGAAGGAAGAAGTTGAAAATCTTTGTGACAAGATTTATGATTTTACAGCCGGGACATTGAGCAAAAAAGAACGTGCAGCATTGCGAAGGCCGACCGTCAACCAGTTGCTTTCGTGGAAACTGTTGAAGAAGGAAGGCCGTTCTTTAGTGGCTTCGAATGGGTTTAAACTTTTGCAGGGTACAAACGAGGATTTCCCTGACGCAAAGATTCAATGCGCCGTATTTAAAGGAAATGTCCGGGGCGATTTCTTGAAGCGTCAAAATATGCAAGGCCCTCTTTTTGAGCAAATTGAATCGGCCTATCAGTTCGTAATGCAGAATTTGCCTGTTCAATCCAAGGTAAAGGGGCTTTTTAGGCACGACAGTTCCCTTTTGCCCGAATCTGCCGTGCGCGAAGCCATTGCAAATGCGGTGTGCCATCGCAGTTACCTAATCCCTCGCAAGGTGCAGGTGGCATTGTATGATGACCGCCTGGAAGTGACGTCCCCAGGGACGCTTTGCAGGGATATCACCTTGGAAAAAATGCGTGAAGGCATGTCTAGCGTGCGCAACAAGGGGATTGCAGAAACGTTTATCTATATGCGCATTGTCGAAACATGGGGAAGCGGTATTCCGAACATCTTCAAGGCAATGCAAGAAATCGGCTTGCCGGAACCCGTCATGCAGGATTTTCATGGGGATTTCAGGATAACCTTGTATTGGAAAAGGGAGTTACCCAAAACTACCCAAAAGACTACCCAAAAGACTACCCAAAAGACTACCCAAAAGACTACCCAAAAAACTACCCAAAAGATATCCGAAATGGAGTTGAAAATTCTTGAAGTGATTAAGGAAAATAGCGGTTTTTCTCGTAATGAAATTGCCGGGGCTATCGGAGACATCACTCCTGACGGCATAAAATACCACCTTTCAAGTTTGCAAAAGAAGAGACTGTTAAAACGAGTTGGCGGGAGAAAAGAAGGTTATTGGAAGGTTCTCATGCAGCAACTTTCCGCCGATGCCGAGAAGGCTGGTTCCGCCGAAATGACACTCGACGAAATCAACGCCGAAATCGCTGCAGCCCGGCATGGGAAATAAACTTAACCATAAAAGTGAGGAAAAAAATGAACTACACATTTACAGAAAAAGAAGTTGAAATGATGTATAACTGGGGGATGTACGCTGATGGGGAAAGCGGCTTCAATGAAGAAGAACAAAAATTGTACGATAAATTGGAACGAATATTTACACCATTGCAAAAAGAAAAAAGTGAATCTCGTAAGATTTTAGATTTTTTTGAAGAGGTATGCAGCACATATAAGGGTGTATCATATTCTTTGCGAATCCCCGGAGGGAATTGCATAAGATTCATCGACATAGACAAAGACCTTTGCTTTGACACGGAAAAGTCTAGGTATACGGATGTGGTGCTGGAGGTTTCGAAGGTGATAAATAAATTGAAGTTGAAGAAACGGGAGGTCTAGACTCAATAGGGAACGCACTGCGTTCCCTATTAGCCGCTACTAATATGGCTTTTATTCCGACATTAAAGGCTACAAAAAGCGCAACAATATTTTTGATCTAATTGAATTTCGTAAACGGTGTTTACGAAAAAAGCTCCGGCGTAATCGCCAGGATTGGTGGCAAACGTTTTGGTCACTGGGAGGTGCACGATAAATAGCAATTTGACAATCAGTGCCTGTCAAATCCCGCTTGTAAAATTTTCAACCGGCCGTTTTTACGGCTAATGGAGGCTAATATGGCTAAAAATGAAGAAGAATTTGAGTTGCCGAAGGAACTCTTGGAATCAATAGCTGGGCTTAATGAACTTATGAGCCAGCATCAGGATCAAGCCGCCGCAATGCTGTACAGATTAATGTTTCGCCATGAACGGGATCTCCATGTACTCGACCGCTATTCAGATGTCGTACTTGAAGGCGTTTCTGGCATGGGTAGCGAGTTCGCGAAAGAGGATTACAGGAATTTCTTGCAATACCTGTCGTATGTTATTCCTAGCGAATATGCTCCGCATAAGGAAATGTACGAAGAAGAGCTCAGAATCGCCGAAGATGATGATGAGT
>NZ_MWQE01000014.1 GCF_002210285.1 Fibrobacter sp. UWR2
CCGCATAAGGAAATGTACGAAGAAGAGCTCAGAATCGCCGAAGATGATGATGAGTTTGCGGATAAGGAGGCCACGTAATGAATCTTGCAAAATTTGAGAATGCCCTGAAGATTGGGGAAACTGCGGCCATAGAGTTCAAACGGGCTGGTGGCACCATTGAAATGGACACCTTTGAAACGGTCTGCTCGTTTTCGAACCGATTCGGAGGCGATATTTACCTGGGGGTGCTTGACAATGGGACTGTTGTTGGCGTTCCTGAAAATGCAGCCCAGCCGATGGTGAAAAACTTTATCAGTGCCATCGGTAATCCGGACTTGTTCAGCCCCACGCTTTATCTTGAACCAGAAATTTTCAAGTACCGCAAGAAAACCTTGATTCATATCCATGTTCCTTCAAGCGGCGAGGTACATTCGTTCAAGAAACGGATTTATGACCGCGTAGACGAGGCGGATGTCAAGGTGACTGCGACAGCAAAAATTGCGCAGATGTATATCCGCAAGCAAGAAATCTACACAGAACGCAGGGTGTATCCGTACGTAAAGTTGAAAGACTTGCGCTTGGATTTACTGCCGATGATACGGATTCTAGCCAAGAACAACGCTGGCGGTAGCCACCTTTGGGAAAAACTTTCGAACAGGGATTTGTTGAAAAGTGCAGGGCTTTATGCCGAGGATCATGTTACCGGCAAAAATGGGTTCAATCTTGCCGCGGTGATGCTTCTTGGTCGCGACGAGGTTATTCGCGATATTTGTCCTGCTTACCAGACTGACGCTCTTGTCCGCAAGGTGAATGTTGATCGTTATGACGACCGTTTGACGGTAGTTACGAACTTGGTCGAAAGTTTTGAACAGCTTTTTAAATTCGCGGCGTTGCACCTGCCCGATAAATTCTATGTGGAAGGGGCCGAACGCAAATCTCTTCGGAATATTGTGGCTCGTGAAATGTTGGTAAACACACTGATGCATCGGGAGTATTCAAGTTCGTATCAGGCGAAGTTTGTGATAGAACAGGACAGAATGTATGTGGAAAATGCGAACAGGGCTCGGTTCAACGGTCCGATAACGCTGAGGAATCTTGAGCCGTTCCCGAAGAATCCGCTTATCGCGAGTTTTTTCCGCAATATCGGCTATTCGGAAAAGCTCGGTTCTGGAGCCCGGAAAATGTTCAAGTACGGGAGGCTTTATTCCGGTGTTGAACCTGAGTTTTTTGAAGATGATGTTTTCCGTATCATTCAACCGCTGAACGAAAATTATTCGTTTGATGCGGAAAATGAGGCTGGTGGTCAGAAAACTACAGAAAGAACTACAGATAGGACTACAGATAGGACTGCAGATAGGATTGTTCACGCCATAAAGGACAACCCTTATGTAACTTCGTCTGAATTGTCAGAAATCTGTGGAATAACCATTGATGGTATAAATTGGCAGTTGAAAAATCTCAAAAGCTCCGGCGTAATCGCCAGGATTGGAGGCAAACGCTTTGGCCATTGGGAGGTGTGCGACGAAATCAACGCCGAAATCGCCGCAGCCCGGAACGGGAAATAACGCGCAGGCGTTGACTTCCTGCAGGTCTCTTCAGATTTTTCTACATTTGGGCACGCTATGAAGAATTTGCGGTCCATATTGATGCCGCTGGCGATTGTTCTCGGGATTTTGCTCCCGCAGGCGCACGTGCTTTCGCCCATGATGCCCTTTCTTATCGGCTCGATGATGTTCCTGACGTTTGTCACGAAGATCCCGCCGCAGACTCACGGCTACACGTTCAAGATCGAGGCCCGCGCGTTTGTCGCAAGCCTTGTGCTGATTGCCGCCCTGTGGGGTATCGTGGAACTGTTCGGGCTCCCGCGCGAGGTGCTGCTGGGCGGTGCCATCATCGCGCTGTGCCCGCCGGCGAATGCCGCCCCCGCGATGGCCAAGATGCTCGGTGGTTCGGCGTCGCTTGCCCTCAAGATATTCCTGAGCGGGAACCTGCTCGCGTGCTTTTCCATCCCCGTCATTTTCGGGTACCTTACCGGCGCCGATGCGAGCCTCTCCGAAATCGCGATGAAGATTTTCAATACCATCCAGCCCATCATCAGCATACCGCTCGCGTTTGCGCTGGGCCTGCGCGCGTTTTACCCGGAGCTTGCCGACCGCGCCGCGAAATTCCAGAAGTACACGATGTTCATCTGGACGTTCTCGGTGTTCGTCATCATTTCGAAGGCGAGTTTCGATATCCGCGAGATGGGATTCATGGACCTGTGGAACAGCGGCAAGCTCCCGATGATGGCGGGGGTGTCGCTGGTGCTGTGCATTCTGCTCTTCTGGCTCGGGTGGTTCTGCGAACGCAAGCGCCGCCCTATCGAGGGGTCGCAGAGCATGGGGCAGAAGAACACGACGCTTGTCATCTGGGTTTCTACTTTGTACGCAGGCCCGGTGGTGGCGCTCGCCCCGACCTGTTACGTTATCTGGCAGAATCTGGTGCTCACCTGGATGAGCCGTGAAAAGACCCGCGAACGGATGCTCCGCGGCCAAGAAAAGAAAAATCCCTAGTTTACGGGCTCCCCGCTGTGTTCTAGGAATACGGCTGTGTTCTAAGAACACTTGTTTTGTGTTCTAAAATGCAAAAATTTTCTAGAAAATATAAAAAATGTAAAATTTAGCATAAAAACGCCATTTTTGTGCTCTATACCGTTGTTTTTGATTGTGAATAAATTATATTTGGAGTGATGAAGGCGATTGTAGAATACACTGATTATCGCAAGTTCATTCGTGACTACTACGAAGAACGCAAGCGTTGCTCGGCATTTACCTGGCGCGAGTTCGCCCGGAATGTCGGCTTTTCGTCGGCGGTCTACCTGAAGTATGTCTGTGAGGGGAAAAAGAACCTGAGCGTGTCTGCTGCAGGTTCTGTTGCTAGCGCCATGGGCCTCGTAGGGTTCGATTACGAATATTTTGTGCTCATGGTCTCGTATGCGCACGCGAAGAACGACAAGGCGAAAAGGGCCGCGTTCGAGCAGCGTTGTGCGCTTGCGATGGCGCACAAGGTGCGCGTCTTGGGGAACGAGGAATTCGACTATTTCAAGTCGTGGAGAAACCCGGTGATCCGTGAACTGGCTTCGCACATGCCTGGCGCGAAGCCGCTCGATATCGCGCGTGCCTGCAAGCAGAAGATTTCCGCGGCAGAGGTTTCAGAGACGCTCGATTTTCTGGTAAAGGCGAAACTCTTGAAGAAGGACGAGAGCGGTAGCTACCAGCAGACGGACAAGGCTATTTCCATGGGGAAGGTAGATGCAGTTCCGGTGGCGGCACGCGAGATGCAGCGGCAAATGGGGGAGTTTGCTGTGGCTGCATTGGACTTGCCGCTATCGGAACGCGATATGTCGGGTATTACCCTGGGACTGACGCACCGCGCCTACGAGCGCATAAAGAACGAGCTTGCGGACTGCCGCAGGCGTATCATGGCGATTGCTGTAGAGGACGACGATACGGAACAGGTGTATCGACTAAACATGCAGCTGTTCCCGATGAGCGAAAACATTAAGGACTACGGTCGTTTGAATAAGGGTGAAACGGATGAGAACCAAGTTGTGTAAGTGTGCCGGTGCTGTGTCGCCGCTTTTGTTGTTGCCCATGGCCATCATGGTATTCTTGGCTATCGGATGCTCCGACAAGGAAGTGGCTGGCGGCGCCTCGGAAGATGCGGGCATTGTCGCCGATATATCGGGCGTGTTCCAGAAGGGCCCGTTTGTCGAGGGTACGCCCGTGAAGGTGCGTGGCATTAACTGCAAGACTCTCGAGCCGACGGGCGAGATTGCCGAGGGCGAGATTGCGAACAGCAAGGGCGAATTCAATTTCGTGAAACTTAGTTTGTCTACATCGTGCGCCATATTTGAGGTTTCGGGGTACTACCTCAACGAGGTTACGGGCATGCAGACATCCGACATGTTCACGCTCCGCGCGATGACAAGGCTTACCGACCGCAGCAGCGTGAACGTGAACCTGTTTACGCACATGGAATACGAGCGCGTGATGCACCTGGTGGCCGTTAAGGGCATGGCCTTTACAGAGGCTAAGGAAAAGGCCGAGAAGGAGGTCTTGTCTACGTTTGGTATCGAGGGCGAGTTCGATGAGTTCGAGGACATGAACATATTCGAACCGGGCGACGGCAATGCGGCACTGCTTGCAGTGAGCGTGATGATGCAGGCCGATGCCGATGTCGCAGGGCTCTCGGAACGCCTGGACAAGTTCGACGAAGGATTTGCCGCGACCGGCGTGTGGAACGACGACGTGAAGGCGGATCTTGCCGAATGGGCTTCTGCCGCGCAGTACAACGGCAACCTCGAAGAAATCCGCAGCAATATCGAGAGCTGGAACCTTGCCGAAGAGCTGCCCGCGTTCGAGACGTTTGTGGAGAAGTTCGAGGAAAGTTACGAGAACAGCTCCGGAGTGCTGGGCGCATTTGATATCGACTGGAGCCGCCCTAGGGAGGCATACTTGAACCCCGACGTGGTGTACGATTCCATTGTCGACGAGCGCGATGGCCAGGTCTACAAGACCGTAAAGATTGGCGACCAGGTCTGGATGGCGCAGAACCTGAACTATGCCGACAGCGTGAGCACGCCGAGCCTGCTGGGGAGAACGCAGTGCTACGAAGACAAGCCCGAGCACTGCGAGGTGGCGGGCCGTAACTACACGTTTGCTGCGGCTATCGACTCGGTAAGGCTTGCAAACGATGTGGATAATCCGCGGAACTGTGGCTTCGAAAGGACGTGTTCGTTGACGGGCGAACAGGGAATTTGCCCGAGCGGCTGGCACCTGCCCGATTCTACTGAATGGAGAACCTTGCTCACGACTGCCGGTGCGTCTACGAAGCTCATGTCGAAGGTGGGCTGGTACTGGGAAGATGCCTCGGACGATTTCGGGTTTTCGGCGTTCCCTGCCGGGAATATTTACCGCGGGGATGCCTTCACCTATGCAGATACGCGCAGCGCTTCGTTCTTTATGCTTGCCGAAGATACGGAAGACAATCGCCTATCTTACTATATGGACTTGTTCGGAAGTTCGCCTAATGTGGCGGGGTCTTTCAAGGATAACGGGAACGCTATCCGTTGTGTTAAGGACTAGAAACTGTTTTACTACATTTTTTTGGAATGAACTGAGGAGAATTTATGTTTGAAAGGTTGACAAGAGGGCTCTTTGTAGCACTCACGACGTTACTCCCAGTGGCCCTGTTTGCGGCCGATGGTACCATGAAGGGCAACGGCTCCGCCGAAAAGCCTTTCCAGATCGAGGATTACGGCGACCTCAAGGCCATCGGCAAGGGCGCTTACCTTTATTCCTCTAACTATGTCTTGACGAAGGACATCGACGCTTCTGCATCGTGGAACGAGATGTGCAACGAGGACGGCTGCAACGGCTTTATTCCTATCGGAAAAAACAAGGATGCTGCCGACAGCGTGGCGTTCTGGGGAACTATCGACGGCCAGAACCATACCATCAGTAACCTGAAAATCTGGCTCCCTTGCGAAGACGATGTGGGCTTTATCCACGCGCTTATCGGCACTGTCAAGAACCTGAACTTTGACCACCTCCATGTGACGGGCAGGATTGACGAATCGCTCCATGTGGGTGGCGTCGTCGCAAGGCTTGTCGGGACTGTCGAGAATGTGCACGTGACGAACGGTTTTGTTCAGGGTAGAAAGCGTGTCGGTGGCATTGCGGGTTGCGCGATGAGGGCTATCGGATATGCCGATATGAAGGCGGTTTTGAAGAATGTCTCGTTCCAGGGCGATATCAAGGGCGAGGCGAGGATAGGCGGCATTGTGGGCGAGACGGATGAGGCTACGGTCGATAGCGCCTTCGCCGACGTGAACATCATTGTTATGGACGAACGTGCCGGTGGCATTGTCGGTTACAGCGACGGGCCTATTAGCAACAGCCGTTCCAGCGGAACGATTGTCCCCGGGGATACCGAAGTGGACGAGGTGGGCGGCATTGCAGGAAAGGCCGAAGAAGGAATACTCCGGTGCGTGTCGACAATGGACCTGATGCATTCGGGTTCCTACTTTTTTGATGAGGATATAGGAGGCATCGTCGGTGCTGGCAAATCTGTGACCTTGTCCTATGCACTTGGAACTGTCGAAGGAAAGGAATATGTAGGCGGTATTGCCGGAAGCGGCGTTGTGGTGTATTCTTTTGCGATGGGCACGGTGCGCGGCGGTCACCATGTCGGCGGCGTTGTCGGTTACGGGTCGGTCTCTGCCTCCTATGCGGCCAATGCCGTGCAGGGCGATAGCCTGGTCGGCGGACTTGTCGGAAAACTCGATGGTTCGGTCGAGAGTTCTTACTGGAATACCGAAGTTTCGGGACTTGATTCGAGTGACGGCGGCACGGGCCTTACGACTGCCCAGATGATGACGCTCTCGTCGTTTGCGGGCTGGGATACCCTGGGCTACAAGGCCTACGAAATAGTCCAGATGAACCCCTGTGATGGCTATGAAATGGATAGCGGCTGGTGCTACCGCGAGACGGATGAAATCATCAGGATCTGGGGTATTGACGAAGGCAAGTCCTTCCCCTACCTGACGGAAAATCCTTTCTCGAAGAAGTCGCTTATCCCGATTGCCCTCCCGACGGCGGCATCGAAGTGGCAAGAGAAACCGAAGGTCGCCGCGCTTGTCGAAGGCGATGGTGAGCTTGTCGGTGAATGGCTCGGCTGGGCAAAGCTGAACGAGCGGAAGGAGAATGCCTATTTCGGGGATTCCATCTATTACGGGTATAGGATTGGTATCGTGAATGGCACTGACACCGTCTGGGGAACTTCGAGCCATATGGCGGTGCCCAACAAGATCGAGATTTCGAGCATCGAGGAACTCCAGAAAATAGGAAACGATGTCGCGTATCCGCTTATTGCGAGTTACGAACTGACGAAGGATATCGACGCGTCGGGTTTTGCCTTCAAGCCTATCGGCGACAGCGTCCATGTGTTCAGTGGAATGTTCGACGGCAAGAACCACACCATCTCGAACCTGGAAATCAATGAACCCGATGGCGACTTTGTGGGAATGTTCAGCTTTACGGATGTGTCGGTTATCCAGAATGTGACCTTCAAGAACGCGAAGGTTACGGCGTCGTGGTATGCCGGCGTATTGGCGGGCGAAATAGACAAGTCGCTTGTGACAAACGTGGTTTCGTTGAATGGCGAGGTCTCGGGAACGTCGTTTATCGGCGGGTTGATGGGCGCTACGCGTTCGACCGAGCTGAACAAGGTGGCGACTACGGGCTCCGTGAAGGCGAACGATATCGTCGGTGGCATTATCGGCGCTTCCGCTTCGATTATAAAAGACGCGTTCTCGGTAAATGTCGTCAAGGGCTACGAAAATGTGGGTGGCGTTATCGGGCTTTCGGATGAGTTCTCTTCTGCCACGCTGCAGAGGAACATCTATTCTGCAAGCCTTATCAAGTCTCCCGAGCCGCGCGGGATTATCGGCGGTTCGTTCTTCGGGTCTGGCGAGAACATGGAGCATTGCTACTTCGACTCTACGATTACGGGGAATGTAAGAGGCGGTAATACCACGGAAGAGATGTTGAAGCAAACGACATACGAAGGCTTCAATTTCGATACCTTGTGGGCCATTCAGGAGGGCGTGTCGTACCCGTATTTCCAGGGCATGGAACCTATTCTGCCGGGGACGCTCGAGGACGACGGGACCGTCAATATGCTGGCGGGTTTCGGTACGGCGGTGAACCCCTACAAGATTGGCACTTACGATGAACTCAAGTATGTAGGCAAGTTCGAATACGGGCTCGACAAATACTATAAGCTTGTCGGCAATATCAAGGCCTCGGAATCGGCCAGGGAGAACTGCAATGCCGATAGCAGCCTGTGCAAGGGTTTCGAGCCGATCGGCGAATTCAGCGGCGTATTTATCGGTAATAACAAGATTATTGCTGGCCTGAACATCAACCGTCCCGACGAGGATTCCGTGGGCCTGTTCCGTTCGTTGGCAAGTGGCGCCGTGGTGACTGGGATTGTGTTTGATACGACTTCATATTTTACTGAAAGCTATTCCTACGATTCCGACAAGACCAAGGGTAAGATTCGCGGCAAGAACTACGTCGGTGCTCTCGCCGGTGTTGACAAGGGCGCCGCGGTCGAGAACATCTTCGTGAAGTACGATGTCCGCGGTACGGACTACGTGGGTGGCGTTGCCGGCAAGAAGGATGCGGGCTCCATCGTGAGGAGCGCATCGAAGGATACCATTGTGGGCGAGGAATATGTCGGCGGCCTGTTCGGCAGCCTGGGCCAGGCTACGGTCAAGGATTGCTTCGGGGCAAGCCCCGTAATCGGTTCGCAGCGCGTCGGCGGGTTGACGGGATCTTCCAGCAATGCGACCGTGCAGAATTCCTATGCAGTCGGCAATGTCCTGGGGACTTCCAAGTTTGGCGGCGTTGCCGGCGAAGACGTGGGCTCCACCTACACGGCGGTGTATTACGACAGCACTATTTGGTTCCAGACCAAGACGACGGCAGCCGGCGAACTCCGGAATACGGATCAGATGGTCCAGAAGGAGAACTACGAGGGCTGGGATTTCGAGAAGACCTGGAGGATTGCCGCCGATACCACGTATCCTTACTTTACCTGGATGTGCACGAACAGCTACCTGTCGAAGACGATGGACGAGAGAATTCGCCCCAACCGCTATGTCGACGTGACGATGATGCACATGGAGGGTTCCGGCACCAAGGATGACCCGTTCCTGGTCAAGACATACGGCGACCTGAAATCTATCGGGTTCGGCAAGTACAAGCTTTCGGCGGTGTATCAGCTGGCGAACGATATCGATGCCTCGGCGTCTGCAGACGAACTTCTCAGGTGGAATGCGGAGAAGGGATTCAAGCCTATTGGGGAGATGGAATACTTTGGGAACCATTATGGCGATTACGGCATACAGGATACGTCGGAGTTCTCCGGAAAATTCTACGGTAACGGGTTCAGCATAGATAACCTCACCATATGCTACAAGAAATATCAACCGTCCGGGTTTATCGATACGCTGGCACCGTCTGGCCTTATCGAAAATCTCACGTTCAAGAATCTGACTTACTCTAAAGCCGAGACGGTTGGCCTTGTCGGAACGAACTATGGTGTAATCAAGAACGTCCATGTGGAAGCGACTTACGATTCTGTGCCTGAGGCTGCGGGTTTTGCCTCCTACAACAGGGGCTCTGTCGAGAACTGCACCATCAAGGCGCAGATCATCGGAGGTTATCCCTTTGCGGGCGTCGCCTATGCGAACGATGGCAAGATTACCAAGGTTAAGGCGGAGGTTTCCGGGACCACGGGCGATTTTGCCGGCATCGCGCTGGTTAATGGCGGCCTTATCGACAAGGCGACCGTGACGGCGAATGTGGTTTCCAAGTATGGTACCATGGCCGGTATAGCCGGGTTGAACAGGAAGACCGGAAGCATCGGCACGAGTTCTGCCACGGTGAATATGACCAGTACGGATGGCGGTACGGGTCATGCCTATTATTACGAGGCCCTGTATCAGATAGTCTCTTTATACATCGATGGTATTGGTGGAATCGTGGGTGTCGATAGCGGCTCCGTTACCGGTTCTACGGCGTCGGGCGTAATCATCGCTCCGAATTCTATCAATGTGGGTGGCCTGGTCGGTGCCGCCTATGGCAAGAAGCTCGATAGCCTGCATGCGAAAGTCGACGTGACCGGTTACAATTTCGTGGGTGGCTTTGTTGGCCGGAACGGTACCCGCATATCCAACAGCTATGCCATGGGCAATGCCGAGGGACAGCACAGTGTGGGCGGCTTTGTGGGCGAGGTCGATTCCGCCGGTGTCATCGAAAGGTCTTTTGCTACGGGTAATATGTTCGTCGAAGGTGGCGGCTTTGTCGGTTCGAATTTCGGAACCGTCAGGCAGTCCTATGCGACGGGCGATATCAATGGTAGGGCCGGAACTTTTGTCTATCGCAACTACGCCCTAATCGAGGACTGCTATTCGACAGGCAATGCCTATGTAGAACAGGATAGGGGGTACGCTTCTGGTTTTGCAGGACAAAAATGGGCTGGAAATATCAGGGGCTATAGCGTGGGCGCAACCATTGATGGAGAAACGCGCCTGTGCTCCGGGATGGACGGACGCTACGATTCTCTTGACATAGTCTACTACCTTGCCGACAACTGCATCGATTCCCTGTCGAAGGGCGTGGGGCTTACGTACAGCAAGATGCACCAGCAGAAATCGTTCTCCGGGTTTGATTTCGATTCCGTCTGGTACATCAAGGAAGGCGTGAGCTACCCGATGCTGCGCGGCATGCCGAACGTTCCTGTTGCGGGCAAGGTCGAACTGACATTCGGTGAAGGCAAGTTCCAGGCGAAGTCTGTACGTTCCAGCATTCTGAACGGTGCGTTCGTGATGGATTCCTCGTACAAGGTTGTTGTGAAGCTCGACGAGGCGAGCGAGGCATTGCTCGATTCTCTTGATAGCGAGGGCGAAAATGCCGTGGGCGACTTTAAGGTGCTCTACCGCGTGGGCATGCTGTTCGATGGCGATACCATGTGGGGCTCTCCGACGCAGGCTACGTTCAGCGTGGAAGGCACGACCGTGGTTGCCGCGCCGAGTCTCGAAGGGCAATTCGGTGCCGCCTTCCATGGCCCGCAGGTGACGCTCCAGTTTGATGTTCCTGCCGCGGGTGCGGTAAAGTTCGCGCTCATGGATATGCAGGGCCGTGCCGTACGCTCGTTCGACCTGGGGCAGCGTTCCGCGGGTGCGTATAGCGAAGCGCTCGATGCCGGTGCGATTGCTCGCGGGCGCTATGTGGGCGTGCTGCAGGTGAACGGTCGCATCGCCGGAAAGACGCTGATGCTAAAAAGGTAGCCCATGACCCACGCCGAACTCCTAAAGCGCCTGCAGGCCGAACAGGATTTGAAGTACCGCGACTTTCACGCATCGCTTTTGCCGAACATCGACAAGAAATCGATTATCGGCGTGCGCGTGCCCACTATGCGGAAGATTGCGAAGGAGTTCGCGGCGGGTGGATCTATGGGCGCAAAAACCGTGCCGGCCGATGTCGCCAAGTTCCTGGACAAGTTGCCGCACAGGTATTTCGAAGAGAACCAGGTGCACCTTTTTGTGGTGGAACACATCAAGGACTTTGACGAATGCCTGCGTCGCATTGAGCAGTTTTTGCCCTACATAGACAACTGGGCGGTTTGCGACGGCAAGTCGCCCAAGGCTCTGCTCAAGGACGAACCACGCTTTTTGGCAAGCATCGAAAAATGGCTCAAGTCGCGTGAACCCTATGCGGTGCGCTTTGGCGTGAACATGCTCATGAACTTTTTCCTGGACGCGCGATTCGACAAGAAGTTCTTGAAGTGGGTCGCGGCCATCGATGAAACGCTGTTTAATGATGGCGGTCGCGCGGAATGCCCAACCGACCGCTACTATGTGCAGATGGTAATCGCCTGGTACTTCGCGACGGCGTTTGCCAAGCAGTGGGCTGCGGCCTTCCCCTATATCGAAAAGCGCAGGCTTTCGCCCTGGATACACGCGAAGGCCATCCAGAAGGCGTGCGAAAGTTACCGCATTACCGATGCGCAGAAGGCTATTCTCCGCGGCCTGAAATAAGATTGGGCGCCCTGGCGGGCGTTTTTTTTGTATCTTGTTCCCTGTATGCTTAAGAACCCTCTGCTGATATCCCTGCTGGTGTGCGCCACTGCCTTCGCGGCGAGTGGGCGTTACTGGAATACGGGGCTCGGCGGGGTCACATTGCAGCACCTTTCTATGCAGGCGTCGCCACGCAGCGCCGCGCTCTCGGGTGCGGGCGTCGCAGACCCCTTGCGGGTATCCGAGGTCACGCGCAACCCGCTGGCCATTACGCGTATTCAGGCCGCCGAGTTCGGGCTGAACCAGATTGTTTTTGGCGACGCGGGCGCAGATGACTTTGTTTCGGTTTATTACGGGCTCCCGCTGGGCGAAAGTTTCGCTCTCTCCTTCGGGCTCGAGTACCTCGGGTACGACGATATCGAGGGTCGAGACGAGAATGGCGAACTCGCTGCGGAATACGGGGCGTATGCCTGGGCCGCACAGGCGGGTTTCGGTAACCGCGGCAAGGCTTTTGGCTGGTCGGCGACGGCACGCTTTGCGTACCAGACCATCGACGACGAGTCTACCGTTGCGTTCCTTGGCGATGCGGGCGCTATCTACCGCGTGGGGCAGTATGTGTCCTTCGGTGCGACCCTCACCAACTTTGGCTACGTGAGCGACAGCGAGTACAGCGGCGCGCACGAGGCCGCCCCGATGGCCTTGCAGGCGGGCGTCACGGGAATTGTCCCTATCGCGCGCATCTTCAATCTCGAGAGCCTCTGGGACTTGCACCTTTCCGCCGATATCTACCGCCGCGCCGACATGGATGCGCCCGAATGGCGGTTCGGTACCGAGATCGCCTACCAGGAATTCCTGCTGTTCCGCGCGGGCTATGCGCTGCGCCCGAATACCGAAGACGGCTTCAGCGCCGGTATCGGGTTCTCGTTCGGCGGGATCATTTTCGATTACGGCTATTCGCCGCGCCCCGCACTCGGCGACGGCAACCACTACCTTGGTCTTGGCGTGCGCTTCTAGTTGCCGCCGCCGGTGGCAGCCTACCTAGTAGGCGCCGTGTTTTTGTATTTGGTACGATAGGCTGCCACGGCTGATTCCCAGCTTGTGCGCCGCGCGGCTCTTGTTCCAGTCGCACGAGTCTAGCGCCTCCTTTATGATTACCCATTCAGGTGCAATCGCGCGCTTCTTTGCCCACAGGTTATCGCCGGCCATGCGCTTCTGCACGGTGCTCTCCTCGCAGACGGCGGTAGTGGAATATTCTTCGCAGAGTACTTCGTTTATTCGTATCCCGTGCGCCTGCAGCAGGGCGTAGCGCTGCAGCACGTTCTTGAGCTGGCGTACATTGCCGGGCCACTTGAACTGCCTCAGCGCGTTTAGTTCTTCGAGCGTGAGCCTGTTCCTGGGCGCATTGAAATGCGTGCGTCGCGCGCTTTCGCATATTGTGCTCCATATGTCGGCGGCAATCTCGTCGAAGTCGTTCCTGTCGCGTAGCGGGGGGATGAATACCGGGAATACGTTCAGCCTGAAGAAGAGGTCTTCGCGGAAGCGCTTTTCGGCGATTTCCTTTTTGAGGTTGCGGTTCGTGGCGCATATCAGCCGGAAGTCGACGGGTATGCTTTTCGATGCGCCCACGGGGAGTACCGCCTTCTCTTGCAGTATGCGCAGGAACTTGCTCTGGGCGTCGAGCGGGAGTTCGCCTATCTCGTCCAGGAATAGCGTGCCTCCGTTTGCGGCGCGCACGATTCCCTTCTGGTCGGTATAGGCACCGGTGAACGCGCCCTTTACCGAACCCTCGAGCGTGCTCTCTATGAGGTTCTGCGCGAGCGCGCCGCAGTTGAGGGCGATAAACGCTCCGTACCTGCGCGGGCTGTGTTCGTGTATGTAGCGGGCGGCGACTTCCTTCCCGACGCCCGATTCCCCCTGGATGAGGACGGTGACGGACGAGTTCGCCGCGATATTCATGAGTTCTTTAGGTTGTTTCATGGGTGTCTCCTAACCATAAAACGATTTCGCAGCCGTTTTATGCCTCGGGGCCCCTGCTTTTTTACATTCGTACTCTAATTTTTACAAAGGAAGGTTGATTAGTGTCTTATATCAATGCTTTCAAGGCATTTGACAAAAGATTTTTGGTTGTCAATTAAGAAAAAGTCTGCTTCTCTAAATTGATACTCTTTTTTCCCGTAGCCCGCCGCGGGGTGGCCTATGAATTCTCCGTCATTTGGTAAGGCATCGTAGGTGCATAGATCCTTGTTGATGACTTTTTGTATAAAGTGATAGACGCAGGTGATAGAATCTCGAGATACTTCTAGTTCGGTCTCCGCCTCAGTACGGCCGTTTTCTGTTGTACGTTTCGTGACATTGTTGAGCTTAAATGTGTAGGTTTTATCGCTTATTTTAAACGTTTGGCTCGTTTTCGTTGATTCAACGATTTCGACATCATATCGATCGATTGCATCTGCTTGTAAAAGCGAATCGTCTTCCATGGGGTAGAATATTGCCCCGTAAAACGGAGGAGAATAGTTGTAATCGTTATCGAAATGCAAATCTCCATTCAAGATTTCATACAAATTATACATAGCGGAACTTTTAGTGAAATCTATCGCGTTTAGGGCGTCGATATACTTGCTTTCGAAAATGTCGGATTTCTTTTTGAATTTTCCGTTGGAGAATGTCCAGACAATAATATTATAGGGGCTGTCGCAGTTGGCCTGTTTTTTGTTTCTGTTGTAATCACAGCCGGTAAAGGTCCATGTGCCTTCGATTTTGCCCTTGTTGCTGCCTACATAGACTTCCCCTGTCATCCCATCTCTGCCGTTGAAAAGTATCAGCGTGTCCCCGGCCAGTTCATATTCAATGCTATCCTGGTAGTCTTCCGGCGCAAGGGTTTCCCAAGAAAGCCCGCCATTTTCCATGAAGCATGCGCTTATGGAATCGTTCGGGGTCATGACCAGCATTTTTTTCTTTTTGTCTATGCTGTAGGTTCCTTCGGTTGAAATGGAGATGGCGGCATTTTCGTTGTTGCCCGTGGCGTTTGACGAACTGTCATCCCCGCAGGCACAAAAAAGCATTGCAGATGCCGCAAAAGTTGCGGTCAAGAAATATTTCATGATTATTCCTCCTAAACGTTTGTTGATTTGCGTAATGATGGAATCTACAAATGAGGAGGGTGCAAAAAACGCTGGTTTTTGCACTTTTTGAGTCAATTTATGGTCAAGAACGTTTTTGCCGGATGTAAAGGAACTTGCCGCGACGCTCGCCTTTAGCTATATTTGCCCCCGCGCGGCGGTAAAATGCCGTCGCAGACATAGACACAAAAACCAAAAGTGGCTGGCCAGATGGGTAGGCTTGGGCACGACGACCGTGAGGAAAGCGGTTGCGCTCGAAGCTGAGAGGTTTGGTGGCCCGAAAGGAAAAAATGAGTCAAAGAATCGTATGCAAGTTCGGCGGCAGCTCTGTCGCCGATGCCGGCCAGTTCAAGAAGATCAAGGCCATCGTTGAATCCGACAAGAACCGCAAGGTCATCGTCGTTTCCGCCCCCGGCAAGCGCAATCCTAAGGAAACCAAGCTTACCGACCTCCTCTACAGCACCTACGACCTCGCCTCCAAGGGCCTCGACTTTTCGACCCCGTGGAACCTGATCCGTCAGCGCTATGACGAAATCTGCAGGGATCTCGGTCTCGAAGACAAGCTGACCGAAGATCTCGACAGCCTCGAGGACAAGCTGAAGAACCACCCCGAATCCGTCAGCACGGACTTCCTCGTAAGCCGTGGCGAGTTCCTGTGCGCACGCCTCATGGCCAAGTACCTGGGCGCAAACTTCGTCGATACCTTCCCGCTGATTACCTTCGACGACAAGTACCGCATTACGCCGAAGACCTACGAAGACATCTCGAAGACCTTGTCCGACGAAAACCAGCTCTACGTGCTGCCGGGCTTCTATGGTGCAAACCTCCGTGGCGAAGTCAAGACCTTCAGCCGTGGCGGCTCCGACATCACGGGCGCCATCCTCGCTAACGGCATCGATGCCGCCAAGTACGAGAACTGGACCGACGTCTCGGGCATGCTCATGGCCGACCCGCGCATCGTCGAAAATCCGCTGCCCATCGAATACGTGAGCTACCGCGAAATCCGCGAACTCGCCTACTCCGGCGCTTCTGTGCTTCACGACGAATCCATCGCTCCGTGCCGCGCGAAGAAGATTCCTATCAATATCCGCAACACGAACCGCCCCGAAGACGCTGGCACCATCATCGGCCCCACTCCGGAAGAAGCGAAGCTCCCGATTACGGGTGTCGCCGGCCGTAAGGGCTTCTCCATGATCTACATCGAGAAGTCCATGATGAACAAGGAAGTCGGTTTCGGCCGCCGCGTGCTCGCCGTGCTCGAAAGCGAAGGCCTCTCCTACGAACTGTGCCCGAGCGCCATCGACTCCATGAGCATCGTGGTGGATAGCAAGGCTCTCGACGCCGTGCAGGACGTAGTCCTCGAAGACATCACGCAGCAGATGCGCCCCGACCGTATCAAGGTGTTCCCGGGCATCGCCCTCATCGCTACCGTGGGTCATGGCATGACGAACAAGATCGGTGTTGCCGCGAAGCTGTTTACCGCTCTCGCCGAGAACAAGGTGAACGTCCGCATCATCGACCAGGGTTCTTCGCAGATCAACATTATCACCGGTGTTGACGAAGCCGACACCGAGAAGGCCATCAAGGCCATCTACGGCGCGTTCGTGAAATAACGCCCGCTCGTCATCCCCGCCTCCGAGCGGGGATCTTAATCAATATTAAAAAACGACCCGGAATAAAATCCGGGCCGTTTTTAATTTATCAAAAATCTGATTTTATCTTTTCTTCACGGTCCTGACGGCAGGGCTTATTTTCTGTTCGCCGGTACCGAGGTATCGGCCCTGCATGTCGAACACGCGGGCGTCTCCCTTTAGGAGCGGAAGGCTTGCGCGCCTTGAAATAGCTGTCGTGCCGGTACTGTCCGCCGTTTCGGTGATGTTGAAGTAGTCAATTTGAAAATAGTTGATGGAACTCTGCCCCTTATACCCTTCCACAAGCGCCATGACATCGGTTATCTTGCCCACCTTCAGGCCGAGCTCTTCCCACTTCTTGAAGTGGGCGGTAATGTCGATGTGGCCGCTGTCGCGTACGGTGCGGCGAATGCTGAAATACCGCTTGTACGATATGTCGCCCTGGGCGCTCAAGTAGTTGTTGGCGGTGTTCTGCCAGATGTCGTAGGTGTCGCCATCGACGGTGAATTCGCCGAGCCTGGTTCCGAAAGTGGATGTGTCGGCTGTATCTCTGATTATCCAGTAGTCTATGATATAAAATTCGGTTTTCGGCTCGGTGGTATTGCCTTGGATGCCAACCAGAAAATAGGGGGTGCCGAAGCCGCCGCCTTTTGTGCGAAACTTGTAGTCCGCCGCAAAGTTGCCATGCTGGTCGAAGGTCTTTGGCTCGTCGAACTTGGGACCAAAGCGCACGATAGCGTCCGCGGCCTTGGAGTAAACTAAGTAGCTTCCATCATCGTTGCACTTCAAATAAGCATTGTAGCCATCGCGCCAGACTTCGTAACTGTAGTTTGTACTGTCTATCGTGCCGGAGGCGTAGTTTTCGCCCTCCGCGGGCCATGCGTTAGGACACCTTTCCGCATAGATAGTCGTAGCCAAGCCCATGGTGAGGGCGATTCCTAAACCCACTATATTCTTCTTCATATTGTCAATATAAGTTATTTTGCGAACGCCTGTTCAAGAAAAGGTCGCATTTTGGGGTGCTGGAGTGATATTCTCAACAGAAATGGCACCCTCTTTTGGCCTACCAAAGCGGTAGGGGGCTTTTTAATATATATTACGAACATGCAGCAAGCGGAGACTCGATCGACGAACCTGGCTTTGCTCAGAGTCTGTTCCATTATATTAATTGTGAACGGCTTGAATGGGATGACGGGTATGTTCTGGAACCTGTTTACGACAGGTGAATGCGAAGGAAGATTATTCTTCGTACTTCTTCCCTTTGTTACCGTGGCTGTGGGTGTCGTTGCACTTGCCCGGAATAGCGCCTTGACGCTGAAGATTTTTGCGCTGCTGTTTATTCTCATGATGGTCCAGCAGGTTATGGGGGCAGCCAACATCCCGAAACGTACGACAGTCAGTCCTGACCCTGTGTATGTTGCCAAGGTGGTTGTCGGGTTGCTTTTAAGTTTCAAGATGCTTTTTGTTGTCTCGGCGTTCCTTGTGGATGTCGGGAAAAAGAATCTCCTGGATCAGGGCCCTAGTTTGAACGTGGGGTTGCTCCGCTTCTGTTCCGCGTATTTCATCGTGAGGGGCGTGAACGAGATTATCAACGTCGCGGTAGACATGTCTGTCATGGACCTGAGCCACCTGGAAGAAGTGTTCTCCTGGATTGCGATTGCGCTGGGCGGCATTTCCGTGGCGGTGGGCGTGCTTGCGCTTGCAACGAAGAAGGCCCTGATTCTGAAGGTATATGCGTTCTTTGCGCTCCTTCAGCTCCTTTGGGACATTGTAGAGTACAGGCCGAGCGGCGAGATAATCATCAATACTATTTTCAACGCGTTCTTCGTCGTTCTGTATGCGACGTTCTTGATTGAACCCAAGAAACATGCCGCGTCGCGCGCTTCATAGCAGGTAATCCATGCGGATGTTCCGCATGCTTTCGAACAGGTTTGCCTTGAGGGTGGAATTGCCCTTGGTGAGGCTCTTGATTTCTTCGCGGATGCTCTTGCGGTGGCTTGCTTTCGAGAATTCACAAGTGCAGGTGAACTTGCGGATGTCTGCATCTTCTGCGTACTCGATGATTTCGCTCTCTTCGCAGTAGCATAGCGGGCGGATGATACTGCACGGGTATTTTTCGTAGGGCACCATCGGCGGCATGCCGCTGAACTCTCCCTTGTACAGCATGTTCATCAAAAGCGTTTCTACGATGTCGTCCATGTGGTGGCCGAGCGCAATCTTGTTGTAGCCGTTCTCGCGGGCGAACTTGATGAGTTCGGTGCGGCGCTGTGTGCTACACCAGTAGCAGTTGAGGCTGTGGCCTTCCTTGAGGCGGCCTTCTACTGCAACGTCCTTGAAGTAGAACGGAATCTGCGGATATTGCTCCGCCATCCGCTGCAAAAAGTCGCGGGGCGCCTTGTCGGCAAAGTCGCTCTGGATGTGGATGGCGCCTATCTCGCAATCCGGCAAGAACTTTCCCATGCGGCTTGCCAGTTCCATCAAGAGCACGCTGGAATCCTTGCCGCCGCTTACGGCAACAAGCACCTTGTCGCCGTCTTCAATCAGGTTGAAGTCGTGCAACGCCTTGGTAATCTTCTTGCTGATGCGTTTGCGGATTGCGTTTGCCATGTTCATCCTTTGAAAAAAGGTTCCGCTTGCGCGAAACCTTTTAATTTGTCTGTACGCTCCGGAATTAGTCGTCGTTCAGGTGCGTAGGCATCAGCAAGAAGCTGAAACCGAGATTCTCGCCAACCGGCTCGATAATGCAGGCGCCAATCGGGTTATTCATCTTCATGATGGTTTCTTCGCTCTTGCACATGCTGAAGATTTCGCTGAGGTAGCGGCCGTCGAACCCGATGCTGAAGTTGCCTTCGCCGTTGTGGGTCACGGCAATTGCTTCGCGGGAATCGCCGCCGACATCCGGGTCGCTCGCGCTGAGTTCCATGTTGTTGCCGTCGATCTGCAGGCGGACCTTGTGGGTGCGGGCGTTCGCCATGGCGAGCACGCTGCGCATTTTGTTCTGGAACTCGGTCGTGTTGAGCTGCACGGTGCGTTCGAAGTTCTGCGGGATAACCGCGCGGTAGTTCGGGTACGGGCCTTCGAACAGCTTGGAAATGACCTGCGTGGTGCCGGTGCTGAAGAGGATGTGCGTCGCAGAAGTACGGACCTCGACGTTGGCATCGGACTTCGCCATGTGGAGGATAAGCTGCAGGGCCTTCTTCGGGATGATGGCACCGTTAGTGAGGTTGGCACCTTCCTGCTCGATGGTGGCGCGGCCCAGACGGTGACCGTCGGTCGCAATCATGGAGATGATGCCGTCCTTCGCTTCGAGGTACACGCCGTTCAGGTTCAGACGGATGGTGTCGGTCGAACATGCGAATGCGGTCTTTTCGGCGAGGAACGCGAGTTCGCTTGCACCGAAGTTGAGGGCTTCGCCTTCGGAGACCTCGGGGAACGGAGGGAAGTCGCTGGCATCGAAACCGGTGATGCTGGCCTTACCCTTCTCGCTCCACTGGATGGTGGCGAGGAAGTCCTGTACGTCGACTGTAACGTTCGTGATGCTCGGGTCCACGAGGCTCTTCACGATTTCGAGAAGCTTGCGTGCGTTGATGACAACCGAACCGTCGCGTTCGCCCTGGACTTCGACCTGGGCCCTGATGCCGAGGTTCAAGTCGGTAGCGCTGACTTCGAGGAAGTTGCCTTCGAGACGGAGCGCGAAGTTGTTGAGAATCTGGATGGTGGACTTGTTGGGGACGGCGTTGATGGCTGCCTGCAGTACATCCTGGAATGTGGTTTTGTCAATCACGAACTTCATTATTAGGCACCTCTTTGAATGAGCATCGTACCCACGAAGAATACGACTGCGATAGTTCCAATAGCCACGATAACCCACTTATTCAGGGCGTTCTTTTTCTTTGGCACAAAATTTTTAGCATTCTGTTTTGCGCGTCTGCGTTCGCTTCGGCTCATGTTATGTCTCCGTTGATTTTTACAGTGAAAAACTACTATTTTTTAGGGCCGAGCGAGGAAAAATTTATGAACGGAACGCCTTTTAACAAGATAAAAAGCACCGCTTTGGGTCTTGCCGGGACCACTTTGGCAAGGGTTGAACTGGCATCGGAAGAAGGCCGCTTGAAAACCAAGTTCCAGGCCCTCGGCCAGAAGCTCTACAAGGCCGTCCAGGGAGACCTGCTGGGCACCATCAAGAACGATCCTTCTGTCGTGGAACTCATTGGCGATATCGAAGAGACGCAGCGCCGCATTGCCGACCTCGAAAGCAAGATTGGCGGGGGGAACCGTTAATCCGTGCGCAAACTCGAAATACATGTCTTTGGCGATAGGACGTCCGGTAGCAAGAACTACCGCCTGTCCCTGCTCCACATTATCCTTGTTCCGGTGGCGATCCTGCTGGCCATTGCGGGCTTTGTGCTGTTTTCGCCCATGCAGATTATAGACAATGTGTCGAACGAGGATGTCGTCTCGGTCTACCGCCAGAACAAGGTTATCAAGAAAGAGATCAAGGGAATCCGCGAGACGGTCGACGAGTCGATTCTCCGTGCCGAGGAGACCAAGCTTCTCCGCGACAGCACGCTCAAGCTGAGTGGGCTGGGCTTTGCCCTTGACGATTTCGGGGGCGAGGAGACCGTGCCGTTCTCTTCGCGCAAGAGCCTTCGCGAGATAGAGAAGAGTTTCAAGAACCTCCTGAACAGCGTGGAGAAGGATTCCACGCTCGCGGCCGCTTTACCCGTAATCCACCCGCTCAAGAACGGGCATGCCGTGCGCAACCGCTTCGAGATGATCCGTGACCCGTTTACCGAAATCGAACTCCCGCACCGCGGCATCGACTTCGTTGCCGATGTCGACGACACCGTGTATGCTACGGGTGCGGGTGTGGTGAGCGAGGTGCGTGCGCATCGCGGGTTCGGGCTCTCTGTCAAGATCAGCCACCTCCCGAAGGTCCGCACGTTCTATGCGCACCTCGGACATGCGCTGGTACACGAGGGCGACCGCGTACGTCGCGGCGACCCTATCGCCACCATCAGCGAGAGCGGCCGCGAATCTGGCATCGGCCTGCATTACGAAATCCGCGTGGACGGTGTGCCCGTCAATCCCGAAGACTACTTTATTACACGATAACTGTTGGCTGGCCCGGCAAGTCGAATTTTAATTTGTATGGAATGAGATATGAAACAGGCTCCCTTTGAACAGAATATCATCGCGATGGTCTGGGACTGCGACAAGACGCTTATCAGTTCCTATATGCAAGATCCGCTGTTCCGCCATTACGGTGTGGACGGCAAGAAGTTCTGGGCCGAAGTGAACGCGCTCAAGGCCCGCTATGCGGAGCAGGGCATATCCGTCAATTCCGATACGAGCTATCTGAACCATATTCTCACCTACGTGAAGTCGGGGCTTTTCAAGGGCCTGAACAATCGCCTGCTGCGCGAATTCGGGAAGGAACTCGTGTTCTACCCGGGGCTGCCCGATTTCTTTGGTGAGATAAAGAAGCTTATTGCCGAGGACCCGAAATACAAGGCGTTCGATATCCGGCTGGAACATTACGTTGTTAGTACTGGCTTTGCGGAGACGATTCGCGGGAGCTCCATCGCGCCCTACGTGGACGGGATTTTCGGCTGCGAGTTTATCGAGGATGTGCTGCAGCCCGGTTTCCTTGATGGCGATGCCGCCGGTTTGAAGTCTTCTGCTGCGGCGGCAGAACTCGGGCTTGACGCAGGCTCCGAGATTTCCCAGGTCGCGTGCGCCCTCGACAACACGTCCAAGACCCGCTACCTCTTCGAAATCAACAAGGGGAGCAACAAGTACCCCGATACCATCGACGTGAATTCGTCCATTGCCCGCGAAAGCAGGCGCGTGCCCTTCCAGAACATGGTGTATGTGGCCGACGGCCCCTCCGACGTGCCGGCGTTCAGCATTTTGAACTACAACGGCGGAAGCACGTTCGCGGTGTATCCGAAGGGCGACGTGAAGGCTTTTAAGCAGGTGGATGCCCTGCGCCGTGACAACCGCGTGCAGATGTTCGGCGAGGCGGACTACCGGAAGGGCGAACAGTCCTGGCTCTGGCTTACCGAGAAGGCCCGTGCCATCGCCGACCAGATCGTGGAGCGCAAGAAGGCCGCCATCCGCAATAACGTCAGCGCGCCGCCGTCTCATCTTACATAGGTCTTTTATTATATTTATGCTACAATACGGTGTTCCATGCGTGGAACGCTGTTTTGGATAATTTCTATCAAGTTTTACACTACTTTTTAGGATTGTTAATGACGAACAAGTGCAAACGTGGAATTTTGATTAGCAAGACGCCCTATGAGACCCGCTATGCCATTATGGAAGATGGTGAACTTGCGGAACTCGTGGTCGACGGCGCTTCTTCTAATCCGATTCTTGGCAATATTTATAAGGGCGTTGTTAAGAAGGTTGTTCCGGCTTCTAGGCTTGCGTATGTGGATGTGGGCCTCGGTACCGACGGGGTCCTGTACCAGGACAATGTCGTGGATAGGAATGCCGCCCCTTCCCGTACGCTCGACGACGATGACGATGGCGACGCGTTTGTGGGGACCTCTATCGAGAAGGTGCTCCATGAGGGCGACGAGATTATGGTTCAGGTCGAGAAGGAACCCGAAGGCAACAGGGGTGCAGGCCTTACGATGCGCCTCCTTATCCCGGGTAGCCTTTTGGTCTGCATGCCGAATTCGAACTTCATCGGCGTGTCCAAGCATGAACGCGATATGGCTCGTCGCCGCGAAGTCAAGGGGATGGTCAACCGTCTCAAGGCTCGCGATGTGGGCTATATCGTGCGTACCGACGGCATGAACGCTACCGAAGAGGAACTGCAGCAGCAGATGCGCATCCTCGAGGGCAAGTGGACCCGTGCCAAGGAAACTTTTGCGAGCGCCGCACCTGGCGCCTGCATCTACGAGGAGTCCAATTCCGCAGGCCGCTGCATCGGCGAATACTTCAACGAGAACACCGATTACGTGTACGTGGACAACCGCGACGAGTACTTCACGCTGCGCGACTACCTGCGCGAAGTCGCTCCCGACATGCTGGACAAGGTGAAGCTCTGGAGCTCCAGCGAGAGCCTGTTCGAATACTTCAAGATAGAGAACGACTATGCGCGCTCCCTGCAGCGCCAGGTGCCGCTTTCCCGCGGCGGGAACCTCGTTATCGAACAGACCGAGGCTCTCCTCTCCATCGACGTGAACACCGGACCGAAGGTGCACGGCAAGGACCAGAGCAAGATTATCCTCGAGACGAACATCGACGCCTGCCGCGAAATCGCGAAGCAACTCAGGCTCAGGGACATCGACGGGTTCGTCATCGTCGACTTCATTGATATGGAATCCGATGCCGACCGTGAAACGGTTTATCAGGAATTCTGCAAGGCCGCCCGCCGCGACAAGGCTTCGGTGACTCCGTCGCCCATTAGCCAGTTCGGCCTCATGGAAATTACCCGCAAGCGCGTCCGCGACGATTCCGGCAAGACAAAGGCCTGCCCGGTTTGCCAGGGCGGTGGCCGCATTGCCACGCTCGAATCGGCGCTCGGCATGATCGACCGCTGGATGGCTCGCGCCCATGCGAAGGGCAACCTGAAGAACGTGACGCTCGTGCTCAGTGCCCCGATGGTGGAGGTCCTTGTCCGCGACAGGGCCCGCATGCTCCACTACCTCGAGAACAAGCACTGCATGAAGGTCGAACTCGTGCAGGACGACCATGCGCACGTGAACCAGTTCTGGATGTTCAACGCCGAAAAGGAAGACATCACGGACCTGTACAACTTTGCGGAATCCGACGCTCCGGCAACATCTGCCCGCCCCAAGCGCGGCAGGGAACGCAGCCGCAACAAGTGCAAGCGCGAAATCCTTATCAGCAAGACTCCCTACGAGAAGCGCATCGCCATCATGGAAGACGGCGAACTTGCGGAACTGGTCGTAGAGAGCGTGTCTTCTACCCGCGTGCTCGGGAACATCTACAAGGGTGTGGTGCAGAAGGTTCTGCCCGCACTCAAGGCGGCCTTTATCGATATCGGTATGGAGAAGGCCGGGTTCCTGCACCAGGACGATGCGATGGACCGTAGCGAACTCTTGCGTCGCGAATACGGTGACGACGATGACGAGGGCGGTCCATCCAAGGAAATTTCCATTGATGAAATTCTCAAGGAAGGCCAGGAAATCATGGTGCAGGTGGTCAAGGAACCGATCAGCACCAAGGGTGCCCGCCTTACCACGCACCTGAGCTTTGCAGGCCGATTCCTTGTCTGCATGCCGGGTACGAACTTCATCGGTGTGTCCAAGCGTGAACGCGACCCGGCCAAGCGCCGTGAGTTCAAGAAGGTCGTCCGCCGCCTCAAGGGTCGCGACGTGGGTTACATCGTCCGCACGAACGGCCTGAACGAATCCGAATTCGAAATCCGCAAGCAGATGCGCGAACTCGAGAGTAAGTGGGAACAGACGAAGTTCAACTTCGCGAACCAGCCTGCCGAGACATGCATCTACGAGGAATCCGATTCCATCGAGCAGACGGTGCGCGAATACTTCGGCGAGAACACCGACTTCGTGTACATCGACAACCGCGAGGAATTTATCGCCCTGCGCGACTACCTCAAGGTGCTTTCTCCGGACAAGCTCAACAAGGTCAAGCTCTGGAATTCCAACGAGAGCCTCTTCGAGCACTTCAAGATCGAGAACGACTACGCACGCTCCCTGCAGCGCCGTATCCCGCTGTTCAACGGTGGCAACCTCGTGATTGAACAGACCGAAGCACTCGTTTCCATCGACGTGAACATGGGCAAGCCTCGCGGCAAGGACCGCAACAGGCAGGCGCTCGATACCAACATCGAGGCGTGCCGCGAAATCGCAAAGCAACTCCGCATGCGCGATGTGGGTGGCCTCATCATTATCAAGTTCATCGAGATGTCTGCCGATTCCGACCGCGATTCTGTGTACCAGGAATTCCGCAAGGCTATCCGCCGCGACAAGGCGCCTATCAGCCCCGCACAGATTAGCCCGTTCGGCCTGATGGAAGTGACCCGCAAGCGCGTGCGCGTGAACCTCATGACCGAGAAGACGGAAATCTGCCCGGTTTGCCAGGGCGGTGGCCGTATCGCGATGCTCGAGTCCACCATGGGCGAGATCGACCGCTGGATGGGCCGTGCCCGCAACAAGGGCAAGCTCCGCGAAGTTACCCTGGTGGTAAGTTCCGCGATGGTCGATGCCCTCTGCGCCGACTCCTGCCGTATCTACCGCTACCTCGAAAGCAAGCACGGGTTGCACATCAATATCGTCGAAGACGAATGCGCACACGTGAACCAGTACTGGATGCTCGACAAGGCGGGCGAGGACATGACCGCGCTCTACGGTACTGTGTAATAGCTTTAGGCGCTAGCCTAGGTATTGAAACTAAAAGAGCCTGTGGTTTTAACCACAGGCCCTTTTTTAGTTACTAAAGAGAGAGAATCTAAAACTTAGTTCTGGTCCCAGGTGAGTTCGTTCTTGCCGCCACGACGCACGCCCCACAGCAGGTCACGCGTGATGTCGGAGACGGTCTTCTTGCCGACAACCACCTTCATGTGCAGGCGGGCGATATACACGCCCGTGCCGGCGAGGCGTCCGTCGGAGGCGCGCATGTTCCAGGCGAGGAACAGGTTACCGTTGTTCACGAGGCATCCTGCATCACCGTACACGGACTTGTCGGAGCAGAGGATGGTGCCCGAGCTGCCGCCCACGTAGTTGCCGAGGTGCGTGTAGTAGAGCGTCTCGTACTTGAGCTTCACGTCGTCAGGCTTGGCAAGGCTGAGCGTACCGTCGCGGAACTGGTCGATATTGTTCGCCGTGATGGTACCGTTCTTGATGGCCTCGATGACTTCTTCGCTCACGCCGTTCTTCTTGAGTTCCTTCGTCGAGATAGTCCCGTCGATGATATCCTGGAAGAGTTTGTTCACGTCCTTGTCGGCTGCCGGAGTGATGTTCACGATGGTGTCGCGGCTTGCTTCGATACCGCGTTCCACGTATTCCTTGAACAGGTCGAGGTCATCGCCCTTGAGTTTCTTCTTGTAGTTGTCGGCAGTGATGGTCCCGTCCATCACTCCCTGGTATGTACTGTCGCTGAAGCCCGTGATGGAACCGGATTCGATTGCAGCAAGCAGCTGTGCCACCGATTCCTCTTCCGTAATCTCGAGCACGGTGTAGGTGGTGTCGTCCTTGCCGGCGTTCAGGAGCGTGGAGATGAGCGCGTCGAGGCTAGCAAACTCTTCGGCTGTCTGGGTCGCGATGAGTTCGGCGACGTCGAATCCGATAAGGTGACCGTCTACGCCGAGGGAGTCAGACACGTACTTCGCGTCGGCATCGGTGTTCGTGATGAGGAACGGTTCCGTCGTCTTGGCCGTATCGATAATCGGGTTCTCCGGCGAAATCGGGCGTACGTCCGGACCGGTAATCTGCATGTCCTGCTGGCCGGTGATTCTCACCATCGGGGTGTACCTGTGCGGCTTGTTCTCTGACAGGTCGACCGCGACATCTGTCGTGCTGCCGCCCTGCCCAGGCACAAAGCCTACGGAGTCGCCAACAGACGGGATAACCGCGTCGTAGGTGGCCATCGTGAACAGCAGGGTCATCTTGCTCTTGGAAGCAGTGTTGTTTGCGCCTACGGGCTTCTCGGGGTCTACGACCGCACCGGAACGTATGCAGTGGTAGCGGAACATATCCTTGAAGTGCGTCATGGATTCCGAAGTGATGGCTTCGCTGAAGGTGAGTTCCAGTTCGTGTCCTTGCTTGGAAATGCTCTTCACTGCCTGCATCACGATCGGGTTCACGCCGTCTTCGAGCGGGTCGGAGGCGATGTGGAAGTGGTAGCTCTTGCCGCCATCCTTATAGGTGAACCAGGTGTCGACGCTTCCGTTGTAGACGTCTTCCTTGCCGCCGGTAAAGATAAGCGAGCTGAAGCCGCACATCTTGTAGGGCTCGCAGGCTCCGCTCGAGACGATAGAGATGTCGGTTCCGTTGTCGAGGATCTTGTAATCCTTCTGGACCGGGAATCCTTCACCGAAGGCAAACTTCAGGGAGTCGAGTTTGTTGTCGCCACCGAGCTTGCGGTCGAAGTGGATGTATACGCTGTCGCCACGGCCATCGCCGTTCCTGTCGAAGATCTTCGCCTGCGAGATTCTCGGGATAGGCGGTTCCTGGAATATGAGGTTGATCCATGTTGCCGCGGAGGATGCTGCACCCTTCGCCTGAATCGTGGCTCCCGTAACGGGGCCGTTCGCAATCACGTAGAAGGTTGCGCGCCCAGTGGAGTCGAGCACCGCCTTGCCGATGGGCTTGCCGTTCGCGTCAACAATCTGCAGTTTCGGGTCGGACGATGTCAGAGTGATGTTCTGGTTATAGATGGACACCTGTGCCCATTCTTCGAGGAACATGATCTGCACCGGGTAAATCTCGTAGGCCCACTTGCCAATCTGGAGCGTGTCGCCCGAGACCTGGGAACCGAGAGCCTTCCACTGTTCGGTCGCATAGACGAGAGTCGGCACCTTGTACGGCGGGATGGTGAACCATACGCCGGTCTTCTGCGAGGGGTCGGACTTCAGGGTGATTTCCAGGTAGTAGTGACCCGGAGCAAGCCCGTTGTTCTCGACAATCCTTGCGGTGTCGATGGTGAATTCCGCCCAGTTGTCATGAATCTGGATGCCTTCGAACCACCACTTGCCTGCGGTGTCGAGGTGTACGCCTGCTTCGCCGAGGTTGCCGCCGGTAAGCTTGTAGTTGGACGGGCCGATCGTCGTGTCGACCTGGCCGCCTTCGTTGGCGTCAAAGTCACAGCTGAGGGCGTCGCCCTTTGTAATCTGCCAGACTTCGTAGTTCTTGGGGCTCCAGATCTGGCCTGTCGCGACGGCATTGAGCGAGTCGTTCGTAAGGAAGATGCTCGCGTCGGTGTGCAGGTCCATGGAGGTGCGCATCATGAAGTTCGAGGAACTGGTATGGCGTTCCACGTAGAAGATGTGGAACGGGTATTCCTTGCCTTCGACAAGCCCGAGGGTGTCGAGGTCCACGGCGCCGCTGACTTCGGCGTGCTGTCCGCCGATATCCACGACGAGCCTGTTGTTGATGAACACCCACACGTCGTCGTCACCCTTGAATTCGAACTTCTGGCCGCGCACGTATTCGAACTTGGCCTGGAACTTCATGGTGAAGCCGAAGTTGTGGTAGCCACCGCTTCCGCTCAGGCGGTCGTAGAAGATATTCTTGACGGTCTGTGCGGAGTCGAGGTATTCGAAGTCATCCAGGAAGAAGAGACCCTTTTCCGGGCTGCTGCTGTTCTTCTGGCCGAACCAGTAACCCTCGTCGTCGAGCTTGAGTTCGAGGTCGCGGCAGGTGGAGTTCGTGTACTTCTTGCCTGCAGCGTCCTGGCCAATCTCGATAGGCTGGAACCAGTAGTCAAGCCAGTCGGTCACATGGCAGTTTTCGGGGAAGTTGCTGGAGTTGCGCTTGGGCACACCGTTTGGGCCGAGTGCCTGCTCCACCATGCCAAGCATGGCCTTGCCGCCGGTGCTCTGGCAGCCACCGCTTCCGAAGTCGTTACTGATGAGGTAGATAAGGTCGTCGAGAATGGAATCCTTGGCTGCGTTGCCACCGGTCCAGGTCGTCTTGTCTACGTCGCCGTAGCTGCCGTGCAGCCAGTCGAACATCATCACGGAGATGATGCGGTTCGGGCACTGTCCGAGGACACCCGGGTATTCCGCGTAGATCTCGGGCTCGCCGTTCTTGAAGCTCTGGATCCAGAGTGTGTCGCTCAGGGCGGCGACGCTATCGAGCACGATTTCGCTGCCTACGGGGAGAGCCCCGGTAGCGACTTCTTCGTTACCTTCGGCACCCACGTACATGTTGCCGATGGTCTGCTTGAAGCGGATCCTGAAGTCCGTGGTTTTCTTGTCGGTTTTTGCTTCGAACCAGCCGCAGTAGTTCTTAACTGCGGTCATGATGGTCTCCTGACCGTTAATGATCATGACAGCCGAGGTATTTGTCCAAGAAGGCATAAAACGGACCACAGTCCTAGACGTGGTCGCCCGGCTGGAGGAAGACCTTATAGATGTAGATGAAGAGCTCCTGTCACGTCCGGGCTGTGCGCTAGCGCACATCGCCGTGACCAAGGCGAACAGAATCACTCGAGTGATAGATTTATACCACACAAATCGCTCCTTTGTAAACAAACCCAATCCTAGGGCGATATATTAAATATATCCTATTTTTATGGTAAATGCCAACTATATAATATTTTACATCGTCCAAAAAAGCGCAAAAACCGTGTAATTATGCACGTTTTTTGGTCAAAAGCCTGCCTTGGGACCAAAAGTATCGGATTTTTCGTCTTTTTGGGCTCGTTTTTTGCCCTCCAAATATCCTATTTTTAACGCGTAAGTTTCAAAAGGAGTTTTTATGAACCGAGTTTATTTGGTTGCCTCCAAGAACATGGACGCGACGCTCAAGGAACTTGAAGAAGGGATTTCTGCTGCCGGCCTTACCTGGGCGGAGTACGAACTTAACGTGAACGGTGCTGCCGCCGTCACGCAGATCAAGGAAGGCAATACCGCGGTGCTCATGGAAACGATTGCCGCCGACTTCCTGATGCACGACTTCTCTGCCGTCGACGCCGTCGTGATTGCCGGCGCCCAGGGCATGAGCGACGTGGTCGCCCAGAAGTTCAACGATTCCCTCGCTACTGCACTTGACGCAAAGATCTATTCCGATAGCGAAGATGCGGACCTGTTCTGCCCCAAGCGCCTGCTCAAGTGCCCGAAGTGCCTTGCGAAGGACCTGGCCGAAGCGCCTGCCGAACGCAGGACTAGCCAGGCCATGTTCCGTGCGGGACTCCTCCTGAAGGCCTCCAAGGTCAAAAAGCGCATTGTGCTCCCCGAAGGTTCCGAGCCGCGTACCGTGCAGGCCGCAAAGCTCGTAATCGACAGGAAGATTGCCGTGCCCGTGCTTATCGGCAAGAAGGATGAAATCTTCAAGGTCGCCAAGGAACAGGGCGTTGATCTCCCTGCCGATATCGAAATTATTGAACCCTCGGCCGAACTTGCCGAAAAGTACGTGCCGACCCTCGTGGAACTCCGCAAGTCGAAGGGCATGACCGAAGAACAGGCCCGTGCGGCACTTGCAGATAACGTAATGCTCGGCACTATGATGCTCAAGATGGGCGAAGTGGACGGCCTCGTTTCTGGCGCTATCCACTCCACTGCCGATACGCTGCGCCCGGCTCTGCAGATTATCAAGTGCGCTCCCGGCGTAAAGTCCGTGAGTTCCGTGTTCTTCATGTGCATGCCGGACAAGACTTACATCTACGGCGACTGCGCCATCAACCTGAACCCGACCGCCGAGGAACTCGCCGGTATCGCGATGCAGTGCGACGACACCGCTAAGGCCTTCGGCCTCCCGAGCCGTGTCGCGATGCTCAGCTACAGTACCATGAACAGCGGCAAGGGCCCGGATGCAGACCTCGTGCGCGAGGCCACCAAGATCGTGAAGGAAGCCCGCCCCGAGATGCTCGTGGATGGCCCGCTCCAGTACGATGCGGCGACCGTGCCGAGTGTCGGTTCCCTCAAGGCTCCTGGTAGCACCGTCGCCGGCAAGGCTACCGTGTTCGTGTTCCCGAGCCTCTCTGCCGGTAACATCGGCTACAAGGCTGTGCAGCGCAGCGCTCACGGCACGATTTCCATTGGCCCGATGCTCCAGGGCCTGGCCAAGCCGGTGAACGACCTCAGCCGCGGCGCCCTCGTGGAAGATATCGTCTACACGATCGCCCTCACCGCTGTTCAGGCAGGTTAAGGCCGGGCGTTTGGACAAAAAATTCAAAAGCACCGCTTCGGCGGTGCTTTTTTCTATTGTCGGCGAATTTCGGATTATTTCTTATCGAGTTTCGCGTTGATTTTCTTCTTGAGTTCCTTCAACTGCCAGCGGCCGCGCTTGTCTTCCATGAAGAAGTTCGTGCGTATTCCGCGCGAGAGCCCGCGTTCAATCAGGTCGAGCGCGTCGGCATAGCGCTTCTGGTCGAACCGAAGTTCTGCCAGGAAGAAGTAGTTGTATAGGTCCTTCGGGTCCTGTTGTAGGGCCTGCGTCAGGTACTGGTCCGCAAGGTTCTTGTCGGGCCACGTGAGGATCAGCGGCACGTAGGGCAGCAGCTGGTGCGCACGCCCGAGCACTTGCCAGTCCTCGGTCTGGGTCGCTACATCGCGTACCTTGTTCGCAACGCCGTTCTTCACTGCCTGTAGCGGGTTCTTGTCGGCACCCCACATCGATACGGCCGATGCGTATATGTGCGCAATTTCCTTGTTCTTGGGGAACTTCGTGTAGGCCGCCTCGGTAATGGTCTTGAGGGAATCGAGCTTCTTGGAGCGCTTGCTCTTTTCGAAGGGCACGAACCTGAACGAGAAATACAGACTCTTTACGTAGCCCTCGGTAGCCGCTTCTTCGACTGATGCGTCGGAAATGGCCTTCTTGTAGGCATCTATCATGAGTTTCGCATTGTGTGCGTCGGCCTTGTCGCCCTTGGCGCGTTCTGCGCGGGCGGCATAGCACGAATCGGCAAAACGCAGGTCATCGTTTGCGAAGACCGTGCATGCGGCAACAAGTGCCACGCCGACTATTTTAGATGCGATTCCCATTGGAACGTTAGACTTTCCAGGACTGGAGGAACCTATTGACGTGCGCAATCCTGTCCTTTTCCTCGTCCTTGCCGTGGAATGTCTTGAACAGCAGATTGCGGTACTCCATCATAGCGGTACGTATCAGAATCTTGTCTTCTTTCTTCAGCATATCCTAATAATACAAAATTTCCGTTATTAGTTTATTTGTTTCCCTTGCCCTTGCCTGCAAAATAGTCCTGCTGGCGGGTTGCGCCAAGAACAGCGTGCCAGAGCGTTCCGTTAGGGTCTATCTTCTTGCGCTCGTTCACGGCGTACTCGATAGGCACGTGGCTGAACTGCTCGTTCATGCTGCCCACGACCATGTCGGTCTTGCCGGCCATGCCCGCGTGTACGGCGCTTTCGGCCAGCTGGAAGCAGAAAATCGCGTCGGTGCCTTTCGCCGGAATGCTCCGCACCATGTAGCTCGGGTCGAAGTACTTGATGTTGACTTCCTTGCCGACCTTGTCGAAGTGTTCCTTGATTTTGCGCGTCAGGAATTCACCGATATCGTTCTTCAGGATGTTTCCGCTGGCGTCGCGGCGTTCTTCCTGGCCGTTGAAGAGTTCCTGCCCTGCACCCTCGGCGACGGCGATAACGGCATGCGTCTTGCCGCTGCTGTAACGGCTTTCGAGCGCCTTGAAGAGGCCCTCGAGCGTGAAGGGAACTTCGGGGATAAGACAGAAGTTCACCACCGTGGTGGCAAGTGCCGCGTAGGCGGCGATAAATCCGGAATCGCGGCCCATGAGCTTCACGAGGCCGAGCCCGTTGAATGCGCCGTTCGCCTCGTTGTGGGCGCTTGTGATTACGTCGGTTGCCGAGAGCACCGCGGTCTCGAAACCGAAGGTGCGGTCGATGAGGTTCAAGTCGTTGTCGATGGTTTTCGGGATGCCGATGACCGAGATGGGCTGCTTGCGCTTCTTGACTTCTTCGGCAATCGCGTGTGCGCCGCGCAGCGTACCGTCACCGCCGATGCAGAACAGCACGTTGATGTTGAGGCGCATCAGGGTGTCCACCATGATGGAGGGGTCCTGCATGCCGCGGGAACTGCCGAGGATGGTGCCGCCGTCTTCCTGGATGGAGTCGACCACATCGGGGTTTAGCGTGATGGGGGAGTAGCCGTAACTGGGGTTAAGGCCGCGGTAGCCGTAGGGGATACCGAAGATATTGCGTACGCCGTAGTCGAACCACAGCACCTGAACGAGGCCCTTGATCACGTTGTTGAGGCCGGGGCAGAGTCCGCCGCAGGTAACGACGCCCGCGCGGGTCCAGGCGGGGTCATGGAATATAGTCTCGCGGGGGCCGGCAGCTTCGAGCGAAGGCACGGCGATGCCCTTCTTGTAGAATTCGTGAATACGGTTTACGTCGGTGGTGAGGCTAATGCGGTCGTCATCGGATACGAACCGCATTCCTTTCATGGGGGACTTGAGCGTTCCTTTCCCGACAGTCTCGATGGAAAGGTCGTACTGTTCCGGGTTCTTGAGGATATCTTCCTGCGTCATGTTTAGTCCTTCGAAAAAATCGCACGGCGGATTATCTCCGTCGTGCCTTAAAATACAAAAAAAGTGCCGGTGTTATTAGATGGTCTGCGGCGGGAAATGGATTTTCGTGCGCAGTCCGGGGTTCGCGTTCTCGATTTCGATACGCATGTTTGAGAGTGTGCAGAGCTTCTTCACCATCGAAAGCCCGATGCCGGTACCCTTCGTGGTGCGGGTCATCTCGTTTTCGACGCGGTAGAATTCCTGGAACACGTTCTTCATTTCGGATGTGGGGATGCCTGGGCCGTAGTCGCGCACGGCGAGGTACACGTGGTCGCCCTCGGTCTTGAGCTCGATGATAATCATCTTGTAGTCCGCGTTCCTCGAGAACTTGAGCGAGTTGTCCACCAGGTTCGTGAGGATCTGCATCACCGCGTCGCGGTCCATCATCAGCTGGACCTTGTCGATATCGGTGTCGCACGATACCGTGAGCGAGAATCCATGGTCCTCGATATTCTTCGTGTACATGGTCACGAAGTCGTCGAGTACGGCCTTCGGGCGGTCCTTGCGGATGTTCGCCACCCAGCGGTTGCCGTCAAGCTTCGAAAGGTCGAGTACGTTCTGGATAAGTCGTGTAAGCCTGTCGCTCTCGCTTGCAATCTGGTCGAAACTCCTCATGCGTTTCGCATCGTCCATCTTGTTGTAGCTGCTCTGCAGTATCTCTGCGCGCATCTTGATGGTGGTGAGCGGGGTCTTGAGTTCGTGACTCACTGCCGATATGAAGTCTTGCCGTTTCTGGGCCAGGTCAAGCTGGCTCTGCGTGAGCCTGTATATGGAGATAAGACCGCCACCCAGCAGCAGGAACATGATTCCGCCGATAAGGAACAGCAGTTCGCCGTTGCTTATAATCTGCCCCTTGTCGCTCCCGACCTTCTGCACCGAGTTGTCGACGTAGATGGCCATCGATATGTTGTTGAGGGGCTCGGCGAGGTCTTCCTGGAAAACCTTCATGGCGCTGCGGGCGTCTATCCCGAACGCGATGATCGTCTCGTTGCTGTCCATGAACGCGAGGCCCAGGTGGTTGTCTTCGGCGGTGTAGTCGCTTATCTCGATATCAACGATGCTCTTGAGGTATTCGCGGAGGTCCACGACAAAACCTTGTACAAAGTTCTCTTCGCCCCTGAGCACGTTCCTGTAAAATACGATGTATTTGCGGTTCTGCTTTGCCTGGAACGATTCGATAGCGATGTCCATCGTGCCTACATAGGGGAATATTCGGTATAGGCCCGACGTATCCATCTTCGCGGATTCCACGTTGAACGCGAACTGTTCCTGTTCCGACGTGCGTTCCACGCGCAGGCGTTTTTTCTTCTTGCTCTTCGAGAGGTCGAGCTCGTTTGCCAGCTGGTCAAGTGCGTTGGAATTCTTCGAGGAATCCTGCGTGGCTGTTCCCTTGTTCTTGATGCCCATGTCGCGCACGATGAACTTGAGCTGGTTCTGGAACGACTCGCGGATTTCCTTGTTCTCGAGCTGTACCTGGCCGAGCGCACCTGCGGGCAGGTAGGGCGTGCTGAACACGCCGTCGGGGTCGATCTGGAAATGCCCGATAAGCCCTGCATACTGGCTGCAGTAGTCTATCTTGCTGGAATCGCTATTGCACGATGTGACGGGGAAGTTCAGCGCAAGGTCGGAATAGGTAGGCTGTTCGCCTGCCGAGATGGTCTTGGCCACCTTGATAAAGCGGTATTCCATGAACGACCGCTTGTTCTCGATGGCAAGGTCATCCTTGATCTTGTTGTTGGCCATCTTCAGCACTTGTGTCGCGTGCATCGCCCATTCCGCTTTCGCGTCGTCCTGCATGTGCAGGTACGAGTCATAAAGCAGCCCGGCGACGGGCAGCGCGATAACGGCGAAGATAGCCGTGTAGATAAGAACTAGCCGTTTCTTTAGGCGGTTTTTGAGCATTCGGGGCTAGAACGCATCTGGTAGCCTTCGCCTCGGAACGTGACGAGCAGTTTCGGGTGCGAGGGATCGTCTTCGATTTTCTTGCGCAACTTGGTAATGTGGATGTCCACGGTGCGGGTGTCGACCGATTCGGCATTCTCGTAGCCCCAGACTTCGCGGAGCAGTTCGGAACGCGGTACGGCGTGGTCGCGGTTGTTCCACAGGTATTCGAGGATCTCGATTTCCTTGCGGGTGAATGCGAGTTCTTCCTTGCCGCGCGTGCCCGAGTATTCGCGGAAGTTCACGCGCAGGTTGCCGGCGGCGAGCTTGCCTTCGTTCTCGAGGGACTGGCGGCTGCGGCGCAGCACCGCCTCGATGCGGGCGAGCAGCATCGGCACGGAGAACGGCTTCGGGATGTAGTCATCCGCGCCGAACTTGAGGCCGTTGATGATGTCTTCGTCGGTATTCTTTGCCGAAAGGATAATGATGGGGAGGCTTCTGTCCTTTTCGCGGATCTTGTCGCAGACCTCGAAACCATTCATGCCCGGGAGCATGACGTCGAGCAGGACAAGTCCATACTGGTTGGAAAGAGCTTCCGAAAGTCCGCTTTCGCCATCGGCCACGTGCTTCACATGGTAGCCGTTCAGTTCACACAGGTCTATGAGACCTTCTGCAATTGCAATTTCGTCTTCGACAATGAGGATGCTTGTACTGCTGGTATTGTTAACAGACATCTTTTGGTTCCTTAACTCCTGTAAAAACTATTAAAGTGCAAAACCGACGCCGACTTCAGCAGCCATGTGGCCCGGGTCGATTTCTTCCGGGTAGTCGCCGCCGAAGTAGTACTTGAAGTTTGCGTATGCGGCAATCGGAATGATGGGAAGCTTGGCGCGCAGGCCGACGAGGATATGGCCGCCGATGCTCTGCTTGAGGCCTTCTTCGAGGGCGGCGTCCTGCAGGTTCTCGACGAGCGTTTCGGAAACCTTGTTGCCGAGATCAGCCCCTGCGTTCGGGTTGCTGACCAGTGCGAGTGGGTCGCTCAGGACTTCGTTGACCATCGAGTTGTAGGTGTCGCCAACGACCTTCTTGGTGAAGGGCTGGTTCAAGATAAAGGTGTTCAGGTAGTAGGTGAGGCCGCCACCAATGTAGGGGCGGATGATGGGGATGAACGTGATGGGGTAGGTGATGGAGATGTCACCGTTCATCTGTACGAACTTCGGGTTGGCCTTGCCGAACGGGGTGCCGCCCAGCTCGACTTCGAGGTCAATCTGCTGGTAGGTGAGTTCACCGCCTGCAAGGGATGCCTTCGGGTCGGCGATGAAGAGGGTTGCGTCGTAAGAACCGAACTGGATATTGAAAGTCGCTTCAATGTCGATGATGGGGAGGATGTCGACCCATACCTTGAAGCCGAAGCCCTGCATCATCTCGTCGAATCCGCCGTGCCACATCTTGACTTCGCCGGCATCCGTAACGTCGACGCGGTCCCTGACTTTATCAGTACCGAGACCCTTCATCGAGGTCCCGAAATTCGGGGCGTAATGAGCACCGATGCCAATGATGGCGAAAGACTGTGTGGCGAGAAGGGCGCCAGCAGCGAGCAAAACTTTGAAGTTCATATAGGCTCCTATGGTAACTTTTAAACTTGAAACTAGATAAAATTTTCCAAAAAAGGACGGATACTTTCGTGAAAATGTCCTAAAACGGGCTCTTTTTCGCAAAAGTGTGACCTTTTATCCGAAAAAATCGGCTTTTATCGGCTTGGTGTAAACTTTTTTATATCATATACCCACAAAATGTATATATTATATAAGTTTCTTACGATGGCCCGCAGTGCAGGGCGCGAAGGAAAGGAGATAAGGCGAATTATGCAGAAGTTGATGATGCTCTTGGCACTTGTGGGCTTGGTGACAAGCCTGAGCTTCGCAGCATCTTCTGCCGAAACTCGCCGCAATTCCTCTGACGCCTTTGACGAGCTCGATTCCGAGTTCGGCGGTCGGCCCCAGAAAAAGAATTCTCCCGCGGCAACGGCACCTAGGCAGGCGCCCCGGAGCGTTGCCAAGAACCAGCAGGGGAACATGCCCGTCGAGGGTGCCCCCACGATTCTCGTTGTCCCCGCGCAGAAGACCAAGGGGATGAGCGACCTGCAGGCTTTCCAGAGCAATCCGAACAACAGGATGGCTACCGAGGCCATCAACGGCTACCTCACGCAGCGTCAGTACGAGGTCAAGTCCCTGGCCGGCCAGGAATCCCTTAACGAAGTCGTGCAGATGCAGCAGGATATCGCCGAGACCGAAGAGGATCTCTCCTACCTGGCGAGCCTTGCGCTCGGTGCCGACATCTACATCAAGTTTTCCGCCTCCATCGAAGGCGGTATCGTGCTTATCGAGCTGAGTGCCTACGAGGCGGCAACTGCACGCCTGCTCGGGAGCCAGACAAGCCAGGCGGCTGCAAACGGCAGTTCCAGGGGCGAGATCGCCGATGCCGTGTACGCCGCGGCAAGCCGTGCCATGCCCGGTCTCGAGAAGAAAATCAAGGGCTACTGGGAAGTGGACCGCAAGAACGGCGTCCAGTACAAGGTCATCATGAAGCTTCAGGGCGATTTCGACGAACAGCGCGTCGAGGATATCCAGGACGATGTGAACCAACTCCTGAAGAAGGCCTTCAAGCGCGTAAACGTGAACGTGATGACGGCGAAGACCATCGACATGACGGTCTTTGCGGATATCGCGAAGTTTGGCGACGCGCAAGAGGTGTACAGCTATATCCGTCGCGGCATGAAGGGTTCGGTCAACGTGAAGAAGATAAACATCACGAAGAAACTGATCCTTATCGAAATGAAGTGATATGAACATCAAGAAGATTGCCTTTCTACTCCTTTCCTTTTCTGTAGCTGCGTTTGCGGGCAAGGTGATTACCTATACCGCATCGTCCGATGTATCGCAGGAGCAGGCGAACAATACTGCTATTGCTGGAGTGGCAAAGCAGGTTTCGTCGCAGGTCCGTGCCGACGACCGTCTGAGTACATCTGATGTTACTGCAGGTGGCAAGGAAAGTATTTCGCAGACGTACACCTCCAAGAAGAACGTCAGTACCGACGTGAACCTCAAGTGGATCAAGGTGCAGCCGCTCCCGAAGGAAGGCAAGCGTTTCCGCGCGACGGCGACGCTCGATGTCGACGAGATGACGAACAACATCCGCCTGCAGATGGCCGACATCAAGAACAAGATTGCAAAGCTGGAATCCGACGGCCGTGCGGCTCTCGATGCCTCCCGCTACGACGAGGCGGTTCGCTGCCTTACGAATGCGCAGGCGCTGCTGCAGCCCTATGCCGACCTGAAGGCGGAACTTGCGGAAGTGTTCACGCTCAACGAATCGTTTAACCTCAAGCATGACCTCCCCGGCTTCAAGGCGCTTATCGCATCGAGGCTGGGCAATGTGCGTATCGAGACGTCGCCTTCGGAAATTGTTGTCGAGGGCGATGTAATCAAGGACCTCGCGGTTAAGGTGCTCGATGCCAAGGGCCCCGTGACGGATTTCCCGCTCAAGGCCATTCAGGAAAGCAAGAAGCTTGATTCCCGCCGCACGCAGGACAACGGGTCTGCCGTGTTTACCTTGCAGGGGGTCAGTACCGCGACAGGGTCGCAGTCGGTATCGTTCGTGCCTGATTTCCCGAGGGATATCCTGAAGGCGGCGGGCCTCGAGAAAGGATTCCCCGTGCTCTACAGTGTCAAGCGGGCGGCATGCAACGTGCGGCTCGATTGCAAGGGGAATGCCGATGCGTGCAAGGCGCTCGAAAGCGAACTTGCGAAGAACGCGATATACAACGGGAAGGATGCAAAATACCCGCAGCTCAAGGCCGAGGTTGCTTCTACCCCGAAGGGTTCGCTCGGCAAGCTAGTGTCCTTCGACATGACGGTTAGCGTGACCGGTGACCGTGTGAATTTCTCCAAGTCCACGAAGGGCGTCGGGAAGACCGAGGCCGAGGCGATGGGCAAGGGAATCGCCAAGCTCAAGTTCAAGGAACTCCTGGAGCAGGTCAAGAACATCTGTGCCGAATAGCATATAATTCGGGACGGCGAGCGGATATAGCGTGAGCCATGATGAACGAGTGGAATTAAAAAGGCGCCTTATGGCGCCTCTTTCTCTTTGTCACCCTCGCGAAGGCGAGGGTCTATTTTAAACTTCAGCTGAAGATTACTTTTTCTTCTTGCCGGAGGTAGCGTCGAGCTCGATCTTGACGGTTTCTTCGCCCTTCACGGTCACGAGCATTTCGGCGGACTTGCGGTTGGAGCATTCGGCACGCACCAGGTGGTCGCCGGCATCCAGGTTGTGGATGGTGAGCGCTGCACCGTCGGTCTTGTCGGAGTTTTCACCGTCGACGTAGATGATGCACTTGCCCGGCTTGGTGGTCACTTCGATGTGGCCCTTCGGGATCTTGGTGCCGTAGTCGAAGGTGTTACGCTTGTCGTTGCCCGGCCAAACGTTCACGCGCTGGTTCACCAGTTCGTAACCCTGGTCGATGACGATGAGGGTCTGGCGACCGGACTTGACCTGCATGTTCTCGATGGGGCTCTTGCCGAGCAGTTCGCCGCCGAGGTACACTTCGCTGTTAGGCGGATTGGTAATAATGGTGACCGTTGCGGGCTTGTTGCGCGGAGGTGGATCGTCGTCTGCGACAGCGGCAGAGACAAGGAATGCCACCAAAAGGGCGAAAATATAAAGTTTCTTCATGGATTACTCCTTTTGTTTGTATATAAAATATAAAGTTTTTTCGGAATTTACTTTTTTTTTGTGCAAAAGTTTGGAAACTAATATCTACTTTTCCATATATGAAAGCCCTTTACCAGAAAATTCGCACCCTGAATGGCAAAAATTACGGTCTCTACAAGTCCCTCGCCGACAAACCCTGGGATTTTGGTGACTTTGTATTGGAATTCATCCATGTGCAGGGCGACCCGTATGCACCGCCTTCGAGAGTGCTGCTGCGTTCCAAGCTTGCTACGCTCGGGTATGCACCGGAGTGGGGCTCGGGATTCGAGCGCAGGCTTGCGCTGAGCGATTTTCTGCTGCGCCGCCTAAGCGGCCTGGTACAGGAGAAGTATTCCGGGAAAGATGCCGCGGTCGTGTTCGATTCGGCTGGACCCGAGATGCTGGTGCGGAACTCCCTCTGGATAGACAATGGCGAACTCAGGGCGTGCCTGCAGGTGAGGCTCCCGGGCGAAGGCCGCAAGATCCAGGCCGAGGCTGCTGCCGAAATCCTCACGATGGTCATGCCCGACCTGGTGTCGGCGGGGCTCTATTATAATAAGGGCGATGAGCCCGCGATGCAGGAACATTACCGCGTGCTTGCCGAACGCAAGGAAATCTTGGAGCAGCTCGACGGGCATGGGCTCTGCGCGTTTGTTCCTGATGGGGCGGTGTTGCCGCGTGCATCGGGCCTGAGCGAGATGCCGCTCGAGAATGCGGTGCCGTTTAACGCCCCCGATGGACTTGCGGTGACTTTGAATGCCTGCGGGCGCGAAATCCGCGGCATGGGAATCCCGAAGGGGATTACGGTGATTACGGGCGGCGCTTTCCACGGGAAGTCCACTTTGTTGCAGGCCCTGACGCGGGCAGTGTACCCGCATGTGCCGGGCGACGGGCGCGAAGGCATCGTTGTAGATGCTACGGCGCTCCGTGTGGGCGTAGAAGACGGGCGCAGCGTACGCGGGACCGACCTTTCGATGTTCGTGCGCGACCTGCCCGGTGGAATCAGCACGAAGGATTTCAATACGCTGTCGGCTTCGGGTTCTACGAGCGAGGCCGCGAACCTGCTCGAGGCCATGGAGGCTGGCGCAAAGACGTTCTTCATCGACGAGGATTCCTCCGCGGTAAACTTCCTGATTCGCGACGTGCGCGTGCGCAAGCTGCTGGGCGACGAGCGCGAACCGCTTATCCCGCTGACCGACCGCATTCGCGGGCTCGCTTCTGCGGGCATGAACTTTATTCTTGTCGCGGGCGCCTGCGGTGACTACCTCGATATTGCAGACAACATAATTGTTATGGCAAACTACAAGGCGGAATGCGCTAAGTCTACAATGTCATCCTGGAAGGCCGAAGGCCTGATTGGGTCCGTAGAAGCGGGAAAAATAAATGCGCGACCCTTCGCCGCCTACATGCAGCCCCTGCAGAAGTCGGTGCGGCCCGCATCTGCCGTGGAGCGCCAGGTGAAGGTGAAGCTTGCGGGCGATACGCTGTTGCAGATAGGTTTCCTCGTGGCCGATACTTCGCGCCTCGTGACGCTTGTCGATAAGCAGCAGCGGCTCGGTGCCGGATTCATGTTGCTGAACATGCTCCAGAATGCCGCGAGCAATACTGAAGGCGACTCGCCTGCCGATTCTATCGCGGGTGCAGCCCAGAAGCTCTGCGATGTTATATGCAATGTCGGGTTCAGGAACCTGCCGCAGGGCATGAGCCGCGAGATGAGCCTGCCGCGTGCCGTAGATATCGCCTGCGTGGCGTTCCGACTGAATGCCGGAAAACGCTGACGAACGGTGTTCGTAATTTGCATAAGCGATATATATTCTAATAGTGTCTTAGAGGTGTCCTCGAGGACTCCCATTAGTTTCCTGTAAGGTGTGATTATGTCTAGAGGGGATAAGTTTTGCGTGTTTTTATTTGGCCTTGTGCTACTTGCGCAGGCAGTTTATGCTGCCGATTCAAATTTGGAGAAGGCCAAGCAAGATATGATATACGGGTATTCGACGGAGAAGGCTATTCAGGAATTGGAACGCCTCACGCCGCCTGCCGGTTTTGTGCTCCTTTCTTACGAAGAGGAATTTCTCCTGTACAGCAAGGCTGTTCAGGATGCCGATGCCTTAGACAAGCCGAAGCACTGGGAACATATAGACTTTTTGCTTGCTAAGCGCGATTCCATTGTGGCCGCCCGCGAAAAACTACACGTTGTTGGTGGGGGAAGTCTGTTGGAAAAGCGCCACCTGGCCGTGAACGTGAACCATCGCGACTTGCGGTTTGCCATGGCGGTGAGAGAAGTCCCGCGCGAGACTCGCGAATTTTACGGGATATATCTGGAACGCCTTGCGCTGAACTATGGCGGTGGCGAACCGATGGAGTTTGAAAACTCTGCTGCAGAGTGGCGTGAGTTTCGCAAGCGTTACCCCGGGAGCCCTTATCTTGACTGGATGCCTCCGGTAAGCCCCGAAACGGCGAAGGAGGCCGAAGACCAGCACTTGTCCGTGGCACCCAAGTGGATGCATTGGACCCTGCTTGGTGGGTATTCCTATGCGATGTATTCCGGTGGATTGGGAAAAATGCTGGATCCCTCGACCGGGTTCAACATCATGGCCGAATGGCAGATGTCGCGCCTCCTGTTCCTGCTTCAGGTTGGTTCTACTTCCGGTGACGGCTTCAGTGATTTTTCCATAGCGCTGTCTGGCGGTTTCGCCTTCATGGAATGGAGATACTTCTCAGCGGATTTGATTTTTGGAGTGGTCGGTGAAAATTTGAGAATGAAAGGTGTAGACGATATCCCGTCATCAAAGACTATGCTTGTTGGCGTGCAGGCCGATGGCTTTATTCCCATAACGAATATCCTTGATATAGATATCCGTGCGCAGTTCTCCCTGCATTATTCCTCTTTCGAGATTGACGGTCGTAACAAGGGTGGCTTGGTCGAGGTGTTGAGCCTTTCTGCCGGTGTCCATTTCGGTGCGCCCAAAAGGAGTGGAAGATGAAAAAGATTGTTGCTCCGTTGTTTTGGATAACGTTGTTTGTAGTTGCTAGTGTGCTGAGTGGCTGTACTATGGTAATGAAACTTGCCGTTGGCTGGATGAACTACACGCAGGATACCTACTTTAGGGATCAGGTGCCGGCTGGCGGCTGGGTGGACCCTGAATGGGACGGAATCCCGCGCAGTGTTACCATATTGTATTCCGAACCCATGTTCGACGGTTACGCTTCGTTCAAAAAAGAATGGCCTGAATACGGTGGCAATTTCAGTGGCTGGTTCAAGCAGCAGATGAATAATGCCGCGGCGACGCTTAACTCCCGTACTGAGGTAATGAGCGTTGATGATTCCGCGTTTGCGATGGAAAGCCGCAAAGCCCTGTGGCATCGCTATGGTGGCGATGCGGATTCTGTCGCGGTGCCGGTGCTTCGCGAGAAGTACAGGAATGCTGTAGAAGAAGTCGCGGTAGTGATATCTCCAATTGTCGTTGTTGCAAGCGAACGTGCTGATACTACGGGTGCAAAAATGGTGAAGGCGCTATATTCCATTACCGATGTCAAGCGTGGCAAGCTTCTTGCGTACGGCAAGGTGGATGTCCGTGGAGAAATGGGACGGATGACGAATGTTAGTTTATCTGAAAAACTCCTGCTTCTGGTTGTAGAGAGCTCTCCGATGGAGCAAGTACGTATGTCTCCCATGGGAAACGACGGTGGCAGGCCAGAAAAAAGGAGCGTCTGGAAGGAGTAGGGGCAATTTTTTTGTGATGAGCGAATGATTTGGCTTTTTTTGTCCCGTTAGACGGAACTGTGGCTCTGATTTTTTGTGAATTGTTTGTTGACAGAGGGTTTTTAAACTGGTTTTATGCCGTTTTTTCAAAAAAAATGAAAAAAAGTTGAATTTTTTTGAGAAAAACCCTTGACATTCTCCCCGAAAATTCTATAATTGGCCTCACC
>NZ_MWQE01000015.1 GCF_002210285.1 Fibrobacter sp. UWR2
ACGTGAACCTCATCGCCCCGATCGCCATGGAAAAGCAGCTCCGCTTCGCTATCCGCGAAGGTGGCCGTACTGTTGGTGCTGGCTCCGTAACCGAAATCATCAAGTAAGGAAAAATCATGGCTGGTGAACGCATTCGTATTCGCTTGAAGAGCTTCGATCATCGTATGATCGACCGCTCTGCTCAAGACATCGTGAATACAGCTAAGCAAACGGGTGCCCGCATTGCGGGACCCATCCCCCTCCCGACGAAGGTCCAGAAGTATACGGTGCTCCGCTCTCCGCATATTAACAAGACTTCTCGTGAACAGTTCGAATCCCGTACGCACAAGCGTCTTATCGACATCCTTGATGCTACGCCGCAGACTGTTGATTCCCTCATGAAACTTGACTTGCCGGCTGGTGTCGAAGTCGAAATTAAGGTCTAATAACAATGAACGGTATTCTCGCAAAGAAGTTGGGAATGACCCAAGTGTTCACGGAACAGGGCGAATGCGTCCCTGTCACGGTTCTCGAAGCCGGTCCGTGCGTGGTCGTTTCCCACAAGACAGAAGAAAAGGACGGCTACACTGCTGTCCAGATCGGCTTTGGTCTCAAGAAGGAACAGCGTGCCAACAAGGCAGAAATCGGCCATTTCAAGAAGGCTGAAATCGCTGTCCGCGAACACCTCGCCGAATTTGACGTCGCTGATCTCGAATCCTGGCCGGTTGGCAAGGAATTCGGTGCTGCCGACTTCGCCGATGCAAAGATGGTGAACGTCTCCGGCATTTCCAAGGGTCACGGCTTCTCTGGTGCCATCAAGCGCCATGGCTTCCACAGCGGTCCCCGCTCTCACGGTACGCACAACATGCGCGAACCGGGCGGTACGTCTGCTCACTCCTACCCGGGTCGTGTTTTCCCGGGCAAGCGTATGCCTGGTCAGTACGGCAACAAGAAAGTGACTGTCAAGCACCTCCAGGTCGTCAAGGTTGACGGCGACCGCAACCTGATCTTCGTCCGTGGCGCTGTCCCGGGCCCGAAGAACAGCATTATCGTGGTGAGGAAAGACTAATGGCTAGTGCAAAGCTTTTCGCCGCAACAGGCGATTTCAAGAACGATATCGAACTCCCGAAGATGTTTGACGAAGAAGTCAACACGGTCTGCATGTACCTCCACATCAAGGCTATTCTGAACAACCAGCGCCAGGGCACCGCCCAGGCCAAGAATAAGTCCTCTGTTAGCGGTGGTGGCCAGAAGCCGTGGAAGCAGAAGGGTACCGGCCGCGCTCGTTCCGGCCAGAACACCTCCGCTGTGTGGGTTCGCGGTGCCAAGGCACACGGTCCGAAGTCCCACGACTACTTCGAAAAGGTGAACAAGAAGGTCAAGAAGATTGCTTTCCACTCTGCACTCGCTGCAAAGGCCAAGGAAGGCAAGGTCCTCGTGTTCGAAGCCCTCAGCTTCGGCGCCCCGAAGACCAAGGATCTCCTCGCTGTCCTCACTAAGGCTGGCGTCGAACAGCGCAATGCTCTGTTTGTCGTGAGCGCTAAGGACGAAAACCTTTACCTCTCCTCCAACAACATTCCTTGGTGCCGTTGCGCACGCGTTGAAGATGTCAACACTTACGACATCGTCCGTGCGAACAACGTTGTCATCTCTCAGGCTGCTCTCGCAGAACTTGAAGGAGGCCGCTAATGAAGGAAATTCGTGAAATCCTGCTGACCCCGCACATTACCGAAGAAACCATGAAGAACATGGTGAATCCGCGTAACGATGTGCACAAGTATGTTTTCAAGGTCGCCATGGACGCCAGCAAGACCGATATCAAGGCTGCTGTCGAGAAGCGCTTCTCCGTCAAGGTTGATTCCGTTAACACCGTGATCACCCGTGGCAAGATCAAGCGTGTCCGCATGGTTGCCGGCAAGAAACCCAACTGGAAGAAGGCCTACATCACGCTCAAGGCCGGGCAAAAGATTGCCGAGTTCGAAGGAGTATAACTATGGGTCTGAAGTCTTATCGCCCTCTTACCCCGACGCTTCGTTACAAGCAGATTGGTGACCGCAAGGAAATCACTGCCGACAAGCCGTACAAGCCCCTTACCGAAGGTATCAAGAGCAGCTCCGGCCGTAACAACGTTGGTGAAATCACCTCCCGCCGTCGCGGTGGTGGTCACAAGAAACTGTACCGTATCATCGATTTCAAGCGCAAGTTCGCAGGCATCCCCTGCACGGTCGAAACTATCGAATACGATCCGAACCGTTCCGCTCGCATCGCCCTGGTCAAGTACCAGAACGGCAAGCGCGCCTACATCATCGCCCCGGCTACTGTCAAGGTCGGTGATGTGCTGAACGCCGGCGCTGGTGCCGAGTTCCGCGTGGGTAACGCTCTCCCGATTCGCGATATTCCGCTGAACACGATGATCCACAACATCGAGCTCAAGCCGGGCAAGGGTGCTCAGCTGGTCCGCTCCGCCGGTGCCGCTGCTGAACTCGTCGCCAAGGACGGCAAGCTCTGCCAGGTCAAGCTCCCGAGTGGTGAAGTCCGCTTCATCTCCGAAGACTGCCTCGCTGTTGTCGGTCAGGTTTCCAATATCGATCACATGAATGAATCCTCGGGTTCTGCAGGCCGCTCTCGCTGGCTCGGCAAGCGCCCGTCCGTCCGTGGTGTCGTTATGAACCCGGTCGACCACCCGCTCGGTGGTGGTGAAGGACGTACTTCTGGTGGTCGTCATCCGTGCTCTCCCTGGGGCAAGAACTCCAAGGGTGCCAAAACTCGTAACAATAAGCGTACCGATAAGTACATCGTGCGCCGTCGTCAGAAGAGGGCCTAATTCATGTCGAGATCCCTTAAGAAAGGTGCTTTCGTGGATTCCCACGTTCTAAGCAAGGCCCAGGCAATGGCTGGCTCCGACAAGAAGCAGCCGATCAAGACCTGGTCCCGTCGTTCCACAATCGTTCCGGATATGGTCGGACTCACTTTCTCTGTGTACAACGGAAAGCAGTTCCTCCCGGTCTATGTTTCCGAAAACATGGTCGGCCATAAGCTCGGCGAATTCGCAATGACCCGTACGTTCCGTGGCCACCGCAAGACGGAAACCGCTGGAGGTAAGAAATAATGCAAGCTGTTGCTAAAGTGAAAAACGTCCGTTACGGTGTGCGCAAGCTCCGCCGCGTTGTGGACCTGGTCCGTGGCAAGCGCGTCGACGAAGCCTTCGCGATGCTCTCCATCATGCACACGCAGACCAAGGGCGCTCCGATTGTCGAGAACGCTCTCAAGTCCGCTGTCGCAAACTTCAAGCAGAAGTCTGCCGCTCCGGTCGCCGCTGAAGAACTCGTGATCAAGACCATCGCTGCTGACGGCGGTACGATCATGAAGCGTATTCACCCGCGTTCCCAGGGCCGCGCTTTCCGTATTGAAAAGCCGCTCACCCACCTCACCGTCGTCGTCGCAGACAAGGAGAAATAACAATGGGTCACAAAACTCATCCTAATGGTCTTCGTCTTGGCGTTATCCGCGGTTGGGAATCCAAGTGGTATGCCGAAGACAACTTTGCTGATCTTCTCTATGAAGACATTACCCTCCGTCGCTACCTGATGAAGCGTTTCGAACATGCCTCCCTCTCCAAGGTCGGCATCGAACGCACCGTCAAGAAGGTGAACGTGAACCTCTTTACCGCCCGCCCGGGTATCGTCATCGGTAAGAAGGGCGAAGAACTCGAACGCGTCAAGAGCGAGCTCCAGTTCCTCACCGGTAAGGAAATTTTCATCAGCGTGCACGAAATCAAGCGCCCGGAAACGGATGCCAAGCTCGTCGCTGAAAACATCGCCCGCCAGCTCGAAAAGCGTATCTCCTTCCGCCGCGCCATGAAGCGCGCCATCCAGTCCGCCATGCGCCTGGGTGTGGAAGGTATCAAGGTGCAGTGCGGTGGCCGCCTCGGCGGTGCCGAAATTGCCCGCGTCGAAAAGTATGCCGAAGGCCGCGTGCCTCTGCACACTCTCCGCGCCGATATCGACTACGCGACATCGATTGCTAAGACCGTCTATGGTGCCATCGGTATCAAGGTGTGGATCATGCACGGTGAAAAGATTGGCAAGGACGTCATGAACGACAACAAGAGAGAGAAGTAATTATGCTGAGTCCTAAAAGAACATTACATCGTAAGCAGATGAAGGGCCGTATGAAGGGTGTCGCTCATCGCGGCAACTACATGGCCTTCGGCGAATTCGGCATTCAGGCTCTTGAAAAGTGCTGGCTGACGGCTCGCCAAATCGAAGCTGCCCGTATCGCTATGACCCGTAAGATCAAGCGCGGCGGTCGCGTGTGGATCCGCGTGTTCCCCGACAAGCCGATCACCCGTCACCCTGCCGAAGCCCGTATGGGTAAGGGTAAGGGCGCCGTGGAATTCTGGGTCGCCGTGATTCTCCCGGGTCGCATCATTTTCGAAATGGGTGGTGTCGAACGTGAACTCGCCATGGAAGCTCTCCATGTCGCGGCACAGAAGCTCCCCCTCAAGTGCAAAATCATCGAAGAATCGGAGATCTAATGAAAGCTCGTGACATTAAAAATGAACTGAGAGCTCTCGACGTGGCTCAGCTCAAGGAAAAGCTGGCACAGTTGAATCTCGATTTGTTCAATTACCGCATGACTGCGAAGCTCGGTAATTTGGAAAAACCCTCTGTGATTCAGGCTGCCCGCAGGGACATCGCCCGAATCAAGACCATCCTCAGCGAAAAGGCCAAGGCATAAGCCGGCAGGAGCAGGAAATGGATAGAAACCTTCGTAAAGTCAAGCAGGGTGTTGTCGCCTCCGACAAGATGGATAAGACCATCACGGTTGTGGTTGAAAACCGCAAGCGTCATCCCATGTACAACAAGATCATGACCACCACCAAGAAGCTCAAGGCTCACGATGAAAACAACGAAGCCGGCGAAGGCGACCTGGTGGAAATCATGGAAACTCGTCCTCTTTCCGCTACGAAGCGCTGGCGTCTCGTCCGCATCGTCGAAAAGAAGAAGTAAACTCCTGGAGTAAGGCGAAATATGATTCAAGAAGAAACCAGACTCGTCGTGGCTGACAACAGTGGAGCCAAGGAAGTCGCCTGCATCCGTGTTTTGGGTGGCACGAACCGTCGCTATGCTAGCATCGGTGATGTCATCAAGGTAGCCGTTAAGGACGCTATCCCCCAGAGCAAGGTGAAGAAGGGTTCCGTGGCCGACGCCGTCGTCGTGCGCACACGCAAAGAAATCTCCCGTCCGGACGGAACGTTCATTCGTTTCTCGGACAACGCAGTTGTTCTCATCACTAAGGATGGTGAACCGCGTGGAACCCGTATTTTTGGACCGGTGGCTCGTGAGCTCCGCGAAAAGAATTACATGAAGATCATCTCCCTCGCACCTGAGGTTCTCTAATGGCTAACATCAAGAAGAATGATAACGTCAAGGTGATTTCCGGTGCCTTCAAGGGCAAGACCGGCACCGTGATCAGTGTCAAGGCCGGCAAGGTGACCGTCAAGGACGTCAACGTCTGCAAGCGTCACGAAAAGCCGAGCCAGACCAACCAGGCGGGCGGCATCATCGAGAAGGAAATGCCCATCGACATTTCCAACGTGATGCTTCTCGAAGGCAATACGCCTGTTCGTACCCGTATCGTGCGCGAGAAGGGCAAGAAGGGCGTTCGTACCAGTGTCAAGACTGGAAAGGCTGTGTAAGGTAAAACCATGAATCAGATGAAGCAATTTTATCTCGAAAAAGTCGTTCCGGCCCTGCAAGCAAAATTCGCCTACAAGAACGTGATGGAAATCCCGCGTCTCGAAAAGATCGTGGTGAACATGGGCGTTGGCGCCGCTGCTCAGAACCGCAAGATTCTCGACGAAGCTGCCGACACTCTTACTGCCATTACGGGTCAGAAGGCCGTCGTCACCACAGCGAAGAAGGCTATCGCCAACTTCCACCTCCGTGAAGGTCTCGGCATCGGTGCCAAGGTCACTCTCCACGGCGACATCATGTGGGACTTCCTCTACCGTTTCATCAACATCAACCTCCCACGTGTCCGTGACTTCCGTGGTCTCGCTCGCCGTGGTTTCGATGGAATGGGCAACTTCACTCTCGGTATCAAGGAACAGACGATCTTCGTCGAAATCGATATCGATAAGATTTCTCGTACCTTCGGTATGGACATCTCCTTCGTGACCTCTGCAAAGACGGACGACGAAGGCCGTGCCCTTCTCGAAGAACTTGGACTCCCCTTCAGGAAGTAAGGTAATACCATGGCAAGCAGAAGAATGATTGAAAAATGCAAGCGTACCCCGAAGTATACCGTTCGTGGGTATAACCGTTGCAAGCGTTGCGGTAGGCCGCACGCCTTTATGCGCCGCTTTGGCCTTTGCCGTATTTGCTTCCGCGAAATGGCACTCGCCGGCGAAATCCCCGGTATCACAAAGTCGTCTTGGTAAGGAGAGTATAACTCATGGCAATGACAGATCCTATCGCCGATATGCTCACCCGCGTGCGCAACGCCTGCAAGGCTAAGCTCCCCGTGGTTGACATTCCTGCCAGCAACCTGAAGCGTGAAATTGCACGCGTTCTGCAGGAAAAAGGTTTCATCAAGAAGTTCGTCGTCGTCGATGACGGCAAGCAGGGCATCCTCAAGGTTCTGCTCCGTTACACGAAGGGCGAATCCGCTATCCAGGGTATCCAGCGCGTGTCTACGCCGGGTCTTCGCCACTATGTTGACGTGGCTAAGCTTCCGCGTGTCCGCAACGGCCTTGGCTATGCTATCATCTCCACATCTAAAGGTGTCATGACTGACCACGAAGCCCGCGAACAGAAGGTGGGTGGCGAAGTCATCGCAAAGGTATGGTAAAGATGTCCCGTATCGGAAAAGCTATTATCAACATCCCGGCTGGCGTCAAAGTCGCCGTCAATGGTCAGAACATCAAGGTGGAAGGCCCGAAGGGCAAGCTCGAGACCAACGTCCACGAACTCATTTCCATCAAGCTCGAAGGCTCTCAGCTTTCCTTCTCCCGTCCTGACGACCAGAAGTTCACCCGTGCCATCCACGGCACGACCCGCGCTCTCGTTGCCAACATGGTCGAAGGCGTGACCAAGGGTTTCGAGAAGACTCTCGAAATCGTCGGTGTGGGCTACCGCGTCGAACAGAAGGGCAAGGACCTGAACCTCGTGCTCGGTTTCTCTCATCCGGTCATTTTCAAGGCTCCGGAAGGCGTCGAACTCAAGGCTGTCGACCCGCTGAAGATCTCCATCTCCGGCATCGACAAGCAGAAGGTCGGCCAGGCTGCCGCGGAAATCCGCAAGTACCGTAAGCCTGAACCGTATAAGGGCAAGGGCATCAAGTACACTGGCGAAATTATCCGTCGTAAGCAAGGTAAGAAGACAGGTAAATAAGGGTAAACTATGACTGCAATTGCTAAGAAAAGAATCCAGTCCAGAATCGCACGCCACGCTCGTGTGCGCAAGTCTGTTGTCGGAACTGCAGAATGCCCTCGTTTGGCCGTTCGCCGTTCCTTGTCTCACATGGTCGCCCAGATTATCGATGACGCGAACAACAAGTCTCTCGCTCAGGTCGCTACGACTGCCAAGGAATTCCAGGGCAAGTTCGGCGAAATGACGAAGACGGAACAGGCCAAGCAGCTTGGCCTCCAGGTCGCTGAAATCGCCAAGTCCAAGGGCATTGAATCCGTGGTCTTCGACCGCGGCGGTTACATCTATCACGGTCGCGTTCAGGCTCTCGCTGAGGGAGCTCGTGAAGGCGGACTCAAATTCTAGTGAGGTACACTTTGGAACGCGAAGCTCAAGTTTCTGAATTTGAAGACAAGGTTGTACACATCAACCGTTGCGCGAAGACCGTCAAGGGCGGTCGCCGTATGTCCTTCTCCGCTCTCGTTGTCGTCGGCAACAAGAACGGCAAGGTGGGCGTTGGCCTCGGCAAGGCTAAGGAAGTTTCCGAAGCCATCCGTAAGGGTACCGAAGCTGCCCAGCGCAACATTGTTGAAGTCCAGCTCCTCGACGGCACCATCCCGCACGACATCGAAGTGAAGGCCGGTTCTACCCGCATTCTCCTCATGCCGGCTGCTCCGGGTACTGGCGTTATCGCCGGTGCTGCCGCCCGTGCTGTTCTCGAACTCGCCGGTGTGCGCAACATCCTCACCAAGATTCACGGTTCCTCCAACCCGAGCACTGTCGTGAGCGCTTGCCTGGAAGGCCTGAAGTCCCAGATGAACAAACAGGACTGCGCCAAGCTGCGTGGTTTTGAAGCCTAAGGAGTAATACACAATGAAGAAAGTTCGTATTACTTTGATCAAGGGTACCGTCCGCCGTCTCCCGGTGCACCGCGCCAACGTGAAGGCCCTCGGTCTCCGCAAGATCGGACAATCTGTTGAACACGTTTTGACCCCCAGCATCCAGGGCATGATCAATGCCGTGGCTGACATGGTGAAGGTCGAGGAGATCTAATAATGGAACTCAATACTCTCAATCCTGGCAAGGCCAAGGTCGTCAAGCGCAAGCGCATCGGCCGTGGTCCGGGTTCCGGTTGGGGCACCACCGCTGGCCGTGGCCAGAAGGGTGCTGGTGCTCGTAAGAGCGCCAAGGCTGGCCGTGTCGCTTTCGAAGGCGGTCAGATGCCTATCCACCGCCGCATCCCGAAGCGCGGTTTCAAGCATGCCGGTATCGAATTCCAGATCGTGAACCTCAAGCGTCTCGCTGCCGCCAACGTGGCCGAATTCGACGCCAAGGTCCTCTTCGATCTCGGGTTCATCCGTAACATCGACAAGCCCGTGAAGGTTCTCGCCTTCGGTGCTATCGACAAGGCTATCAACGTCAAGGTTAACGCTATCAGCGAGAAGGCCAAGGCCCTCATCGAAGCTGCTGGCGGCAAAGTCGAGATCGTCTAATGGAAGCTCTCAAGAAAGCCATTGATGCGTTCGTCAACGCGTTCAAGATTGGGGACCTGCGTAAGAAGTTGCTCTTTACGCTTGGTGTCCTCATCATCTACCGCATTGGCGCACACATCACCATCCCCGGAGTAAACGCCGCGGTCCTCGCGGAATACTTCAAGAACTCGAACAACTTGTTCGGCATGTACGACTCCTTCACGGGCGGTGCATTCGCGAAAGCGACTGTGTTCGCCCTGGGTATTATGCCCTATATCAGCGCGTCCATTATCATTCAGTTGATGGGCTCGGTGATTCCGGCTATCCAGATGCTCCAGAAGGAAGGTCAGGAAGGCCGTGCCAAGCTGAACCAGTATACCCGATACTTCACGGTGTTTCTTGCCGCTTTGCAGGGCTGGGGCATTTCCGTATGGCTTTCCTCCCTCAAGGTCGGTGCAACCTCCGCTCTCGCGGACGGCTTTACATCGGGTGCGGGGAACATCGGCTTCCGTCTACTTGCTACCCTGACCTTCACCGCCGGTACGATTTTCGTGATGTACCTGGGCGAACAGATTACTTCGCACGGTGTGGGTAACGGTATTTCTCTTATTATCTTCGCCGGTATCGTCGGAAGCTTCCCGCGAGCTTTCCTTGCCGAAGTGGAAATGTTGAAAGAAGGCATCCATCCGCTCGCCATCGAGATCTTCATCTTGGCGATTGTGATTGCGATTGTCGGATTCATCGTTTTCGTGGAGCAGGCGAACCGTCGCATTCCACTCCAAAGTCCTCGTAGGACTGTCGGAAACAAGGTCATGGGTGGTCAGTCCAGCTACTTGCCCTTCAAGGTCAACACTGCTGGTGTGATTCCCGTGATTTTCGCTTCGTGCATCATGTTCATTCCGGCCATGATCGCGTCGTGGTTCCCGAACGTCTCTGCGATGCAGTCTTTCGCCGCAGCGTTCATTCCAGGTCACATTTCCTACAGTGTGATCGACGCGCTGCTTATCATATTCTTCACCTTCTTCTACACGGCAATCCAGTACAACCCGAACGACATTGCCGAAAACCTGAAGAAGTCTGGCGGATTTATCCCGGGTGTGCGTCCGGGTAAGCAGACGGCGGAATACATAGACCACATTTTGACCCGAATTTCTCTTCCGGGCTCGCTGTTCCTCGCCTTAATCAGCGTCGGACCGCTCCACCTGAAAGACGCACTCAATATGAGTTTCTATATTGGGGGCACCTCGGTACTCATCGTGGTCGGTGTGGCGCTGGATACGCTTCGTCAGCTCGAAGCCCAGTTGCATACCAAGAATTATGAAGGTTTCTTGAAGCATGGCCGCATCCGCGGCAGGATGGCATCTTAGTGGCTAAAGAAGAAGGCATACAAGTTGAAGGCGTCGTTCTGGAAGCGCTCCCGAACGCGTTCTTCCGTGTCCAACTCGGAAATGGTCACGAGATCCTCGCTCATGTTTCAGGAAAGATGCGTCGGCATTTCATTCGAATTTTGCCGGACGACAAAGTGTTGGTTGAGATTTCTCCCTACGACCTCAATCGTGGGAGAATCACTTACCGTTACAAGTAATAGGTATTCAAAAGAAGGTCAAACCTATGAAACTCAAAGCCTCCATCAAACCCAGATGTGAAAACTGCAAGATCATCCGTCGTAAGGGTGTATTGCGCATCATCTGTTCGAAGAACCCCCGTCACAAGCAGAAGCAGGGATAAGGAGATCGTATGGCACGTATCGCTGGTGTCGATTTACCGAAAAACAAGACCGTCGAGTACGGTCTGACGGCAATCTATGGCGTCGGTCTGTTCACCGCTAACAAGGTCTGTGCTCAGCTGGGCATCGACAAGAACAAGAAGTGTGACGACCTGACAGAAGAAGAACAAGGTAAGATTCGTCATCTCCTCGAAGACGAATACTCCGTGGAAGGTCAGCTCCGCGCGGAAGTTACCCTGAACATTAAGCGTCTCTTGGATATCGGTTGCTACCGTGGTATCCGCCACCGCAAGGGCTTGCCCGTTCGCGGTCAGCGTTCCCGTACCAACGCCCGTACCCGCAAGGGCCCCAAGAAGACTGTGGCTAACAAGAAGAAGTAAGGAGATTCCTCGTGGCTGAAGAAGAAATCAAGGAAACTGCTGCCGCCGCCGAAGCTCCGGCTGCTGCTGCTGAAGATGTCAAGGTCAAGAAGGGCAAGAAGCGTATCGACATCCAGGGCATTGCCTGCGTCAACGCTACCTTCAACAACACAATCGTCTCTATCACCGATGCTCGTGGCAACGTCGTCGCTTGGGGCTCCCCCGGTAACTCCGGTTTCAAGGGTTCCCGCAAGAGCACTCCGTTTGCCGCCCAGCTCGCTGCCGAAACTGCCGCCCACAAGGCGTTCGACCTCGGCATGCGCAAGGTGGATGTCCGCGTGAAGGGTGCCGGTGGTGGTCGTGAATCCGCCGTCCGCGCTCTCAAGAATGCGGGCCTCGAAGTCCTCTCTATTCGAGACGTGACGGGTATTCCGCACAACGGTTGCCGTCCTAAAAAGAAGAGAAGAGTCTAATCCAAAGAGGTATCGCCAATGATGTGGAAATCACTTCAGATGCCGCGTAGCTTCCAGAAAGTGGAATCTAGCGAAGACGGTCGCAAGGCCAAGTTTGTTGTCGAAGCTCTCGAAAGAGGCTGGGGCATCACGCTCGGTAACGCTCTCCGTCGTGTGCTTCTTTCCTCCCTGCAGGGTGCGGCAATCGTCTCCGTGAAAATCGAAGGCGTCGACAAGGAAATGTCTACGATTCCGGGTGTCAAGGAAGATGTCACGGATATCATCCTGAACTTGAAGAGCATCCGCGTGAAGCTCCTTTCCGACCATGACGAAACACTGCACCTGGATATGTCCGGTGATGGCGAAGTCACGGCTAAGGATTTCATGGACAATCCGAACGTGGTCATCCTTACTCCGGATGTCCATATTGCGACATTGAACGGAAACGCTTCTCTGTCCATGGATGTGAAGATCTCCTGCGGTCGCGGTTTTGTCCGTGCCGACGAGTTGAAGGACAAGGACGCCCCGATTGGCGTTATCGCGACCGACGCGAACTTCAACCCGGTTCAGCAGGTGGCGATGCACATCAGCGATACCCGCGTTGGACAGCGTACCGATTTCAACCGTTTGGAACTCGAAATTACGACCGACGGTTCCATTGACCCCGAAGACGCTCTCGCATACGCTGCGAAGCTCCTCGTCGATCACTTGGAAATCTTCATCAACTTCGAAGGCGACCTCGAGAGCCCCGAAGAAATCGAAATGGATGAAGAACGTCAGCGTATTGCGACGCTCCTGCGTACCCGCGTGGACGAACTCGAACTCTCTGTTCGTTCCAGCAACTGCCTGCGTATGGCCAACATCCATACCGTCGGCGAACTTGTACGCAACAAGGAAAACGATATGCTCAAATACAAGAACTTCGGAAGGAAGTCCTTGGTGGAACTTAACGAGGTGTTGACCTCCATGGGCCTTTCCTTTGGCATGGACGTCGATGACTACTTGAAGGATTAAAAATGAGACACGGTGTAAAGAACAAGAAACTGGGTGTTAATTCCCAACACAAGCGTGCCATCCTCCGCGCCCTTACCACCTCCATTATCGGCAAGGGTATGGAAGCCGAACAGTCTGCCCGCTACGTGCGCACTACGCTCCACAAGGCTAAGATTGTCCGCTCCAACGTGGACCGCATGATTACCTACGCTAAGAAGGGTGACCTCTCCGCTCGTCGCGAAGCGGCTCGCTTCCTTACGGACCCGAAGGTCCTCCAGGACCTTTTTGCCACCATCGGACCGCGTTATGCTGGCCGCAATGGCGGTTACACTCGCATCATCAAGCTCGGCCCGAACCGCGCTGGTGACGCTGCCGAAATGGCCCTCATCGGCCTCGTCGAAGACGAGATCGTCGTGAAGACCAAGAAGGCTGCCGAACCCGCCAAGTCCGATGCCGTGAGCATGGTCGAAGGCGAAGGCAAGTCCGCTAACTAAGGCGTTGCGCTTTTGAAAAAAGGGCCCGGCTTTATCGCCGGGTCTCTTTTTTTTGTGGGCCACTTTTTACCCAAAGAATACACGGAGCAGATTGAAAATTGACGTGTCGATGACGCGCCGGATTGCGTTTTTTTGTATTTTTGTAAAACATTTACCTTTTTAAGACCGATTTCTGTATGCTCCGATTGATCGCGACCATATTGCTGCTTGCTATCTCCGCCTTCGCGGAAGGCAATGTCTATTTGAATTCTGCCTTGAACGGCACGTCCACGATTACCCCCCGAAGCACTGTCACGCTCTCGCCGTCATACGCCGAAAATCCGGTAGATTCCACTTACCAGCTTGGGCCGGGCGATTTCCTCGATATCGGGCTCGAGAACAACTACTTGACGGTACAGATTTATCCCGATGGCAGCGTGGCTATCGAGGAATGCGGTTCGGTGAACGTTCTGGGTAAGACGCTTGCAGAAGCTCGCGAAATGATTCTGGACCTAGTCTCCAAGCGCTACAAGCGCGAGTTCTGCTATGTACAGCTGGCTTCGCTCAAGCGATTCCGCGTGAGCGTCATGGGCGCAGTGAGCCAGGTGGGCCAGCATATGGTGGAACCGCAGACGAGGCTCAGCTATTTCGTTAGGCAGATTGGCGGAACCATCCCGAATGCGAATACCGAGGACCTGCTTATTATTCGCAAGGGCGATACGTTGCATGTGAACTTCAACGAGATTGCCGCGAGGGGAGATTTCGCGAGCGATATCATGTTGCAGCAGGGCGACCAGATCTATGTGCCCTTCGTGCCGACGGGCGATAATGTCACGCTGATTTTCCCGGGGTATAGGACGAGTGTCGCCTACAAGGATGGCCGCACCCTCCAGGACTATTACGAACTTTCGGGCAGTTCGCGCCTGCACAACTACGGTTACAAGGCTCTCTGCGTGCGCGAACCCGACAAGGCCCCGTACTGGATTCCGCTTTCCGAGATGAAGAATACCGTGGTGGCGCCCAACACCGAAGTCGAGTTTACGGTGACGCAGATGTTCGTATATGTAGGCGGTGCCGTGGGGCGTATTGGCCAGTTCGACTACACTCCCTCCTGGCATGCGATTGACTATATCGCCGCTGCCGGTCTCAACACGATTTCTGGTTCCTGGAGCCAGGTGAAGGTATGGCGCGGCAAGAATCCCGAGGCCATGAGCCTGAGCATTACCGAAGACCAGATTCTGCCGGGTGACTATATCGAGGTGCCCAAGAGCCGCTACGAGTCTTTCAAGGATTTCACGCTGTTCCTCGCATCGCTCCTCACGGTCGTGTCTTCGGCGTTCATTATTTATGTCAACTACAAGTAGCCCTATGGAAAAGCACGAAAACTTGACGTTCATGGAACTGTTGCTGAGGATCCTCAACAACTGCCTCGCGCATTTGAAGCTGTGCATTGCCATTGTCACTATCCCCACGGCAATCATGTTCGTGTTGGTGATGTGGGTGCTCGAGCCTACGTACAGGGCCGAAGCGGTCGTGACGCCGCCTACTTCCGAGGTGTCCCTGGCCGGGAATATCGGCAAGTTCATGGACGGGCTCGACAATCTGGGATCGATCTCGTCGCTCCTAGGGAAGGCCGACAACGGTACGGATATCGTCTGGACGTACCTGAATTCCTGGGAACTGCACGACATGGTCATCGAGAAGTTCGACCTCGTGAACCATTACGAGTTCGACGGGAAATTCCATGCGGATATGCTCAAGCAGTTCCGCAAGAACTTCGACGTGGAGATAAACGACGAGGGCATGTTCAAGCTGACCTACGAGGACGAGGACTATGTGCTTGCCGCCGAGGTGCTGAACTTTATGCTCGCGAAGGCCGACTCCATGTACAACAGCTACAAGACGTCGCAGGCGAGGATTTCGAGACAGTATATTCAGGAACGTCTTGAACGCGAAGAGCATGCCATAGACTCCCTGCAGGAAGTCTTCGTGAAGTTCCAGACCGAAAACCATTTCTATGACCCGGAGATACAGCTCGAGGCTACGATGAAGTACCTGAGCACTCTGCAGGGGAACAGGGACATGGTGGCGCAGGAACTGGCGTTCGAGAAGATGGAACGCGGTGAAAACGGCCGCCGTTATGAGGAACTGCGCAAGCGCCTGAGTTCTGTCGATGCATCGATGAAGCAGGCGACGCAGGGCAAGCGCGGTTCTGTCGGTATCGTGGCGCTTGACAAGAGTTCCGACCTCGCGGCCCAGTACCTGCGCATAGAATCGGAAGTCAAGATCAAGATGGCCGTGTACAAGTACCTGCGCCAGCAGAGCGAACAGCTTGCGCTTGTCGAGGCGAACATGCGGGCGAACCTGATTATCTTGCAGCCGGCATGGCCCAACGACAAGAAGGTGTTCCCCATCAGGAGCATGATGCTTGCGTTTACATGCCTTGTGGCAGGCCTTATCGCCATGTTCGTGAGCTGCTTTATCGAACGTTGCAAGACATCGGACAAGGATTCCGTGTTTATGCGCGAAATGCAGCGCCTGGCAAGGTTTTTCGGGAAGAAGGGCGCCTGATTCTAGACGTGACGGGTATGGCCCATGTACGATATCTGGGATAACTATTCCGTCTCGATTGTATGCCTTGTTGCGGTTATATTCTGCCTTTGGCAGACGTGGTACCTGAAGAAAGATTTCTTTGTCCCTGCTAACGTGTACGTGTTTGCCCAGTGCCTTACGCTGGGCATTGCCTATATAAAGTTTGACCCCGCCATGACGGACTTTACGTCCAAGACATGGATGGTATGGGGCGGCGCCCTGTTCTCGTTTGTCCTGGGTTCGGTTGTCTATTACCTGGTGAATCCCCGGGACCACCACTCCAAGGTAGATACGGACGTGGCCTCGATATACAACTGGCGGCTGCACTTTATTTTCTCGATAGTCCTAATGCTTGCATACTTTGTGGGTGTCGCGCTCATGATCAAGAAGGTGGGGACACTGATAATCCTTACGGACAATATCTCCAAGTGGGTGTCCTCGGATGTGGACTACGGAGCATTCACGAGTACGGCTGTCGCGAGCTCGCCGCTAGTGGTGCTGTTCTTTATGGTGGCCTCGTTCAAGTCGGTGAACCCGTACCGCGGCATCCGCATCTTCTCGGTAGTAATGTCCTTTATCATCATCGCGCTTACGGTGTGTGTGTACCCGAGCCGTACATCCCTCTTCCTTTCGCTCGGGTTTATCCTGATTCTCTTTAACAACCTCAAGGCACGGATTCCTATCCGGGTGATAGTCGGCGCGCTCCTTGTCGCCGTGGTGCTGTTTGTGGCGGTTGCGCTTTTCAGGTCGCAGTATGGGACCAATTCCCTGCAGGGCATGGTCGCGAAGCAGGCGATGTCTATCCCGTACAGGTATGTGGCGAACAACTATTGGAATCTCGACTACATGCTCAATTCCCCGCCCGACGATGAGAGGCACCCGTTTACCTATGGTATCGATGCCCTGAACGGCATGTTCGAGTACACGACTATTCCGGGTGCTATCCGTAAGTCGATGGGCTGGGACGGGATGTTCAATGAGAGCGTGAACAAGGTGCCGGCGTACAATACGACGGGCTACCTGTGGGAGGTGTACAAGGACTGGGGTATTGCCGGTACGGTCCTGTTCCCGTTCTTTGTGTCGCTGTTCATGACGTTCCTTTACGAACGGATGAAGGAGGCGCGTTCGCCCGGGCTGTGGATGCTCTTTACCATATTCCTCTACTATGTGGGATGGTGGTTCTTCCTGGCGGGCTACAAGTTCGGCATGTTCTGGCTGTGGGTTTACCTGGTAATTGCGCTGACGAAGATTTGCGAACAGAAGAAGGTGGAGCATGCGCATTGAGACCGCGGATAGGCTGAAGGCGCTTTGCATCGTGCTGATGGTCGTGGGACATTGCGAAATCGCTCCCGCCCTCCACGACTTTATTTACCTGTTCCATATCCCGCTGTTCTTCTTTGTCTCGGGGTATTTCTTCAAGGAAGATTTCTCGGTTGCGAAGGTCCGGCTCGATGTCCGCCGCCTGCTGGTGCCGTACGCCGTGGGTGTGTTGCTGGTTGCGCTCCGGTATGCCATCGATGCTTTCCGGACGGGCAGTTTTGAACTGCTCCCGCGGTATGCCGCCTCGGCGCTTGTCGTTGGCCCCGGGATGCATTTCGCGGGGTACGATAACCTGGATGTGGGCGTGCTGTGGTTCTTGCCGGCACTGTTCTTTTGCAGGGTCATTTATGGCCTGCTGTCGAAGGTGAGGCACGGTACATGGATTGCGGCTGGCGTCGGGTTTGTCGCCTGCTCCCTGCCGGAGGGAATCTGGCTCCCGTTTGGCCTGCAGCAGGGCGTTGCGGGAATGTTCTTCTATGCGGCAGGGCACGGGTTTGCGAATGCCCGCATGCTGAGCGGCAACCGCTTTGCCTTGCCCACGTGCGCAGCCATTGCGGTTAGTGCGATTTGGATACCCGCTATCGACATGCATGTGGGGCTTTACCCGGTGCCGTTGCTGAGCGCGCTTGCCCCGCTGGGTGCCTGCGTGCTGTGGTGGAAGTTGGTCTATTGTCTTGAGGGCCGTCGCTGGAAGGTGCTTTCTGCGGTTTCGGCCTGCGGGCGCATTTCGCTCGTGATACTTACGGTGCACTACTTCGAGGCGATGACCTTTGCGTGGCACGCGAAGTTCGCGTTCGTGCCGCTCTGGGCGTTCCCCGTGGTGCGTTTTTCTATCGACTTGGTTGTTGCGGTACTGCTTTCCAAGATACCCGCCATTCGTAGGGTATTCTGTATAAAGTAACAACTACCAGCGGATGCGATCGTTCTTCGTGAAGTAGAATGCGAGTACGATGGTCAGGAATACGTCGCCCGAGAGCGTGAGCATCGGGATGGCTTCGGGCATCACGTGATTTGCCCCGAGGCTACAAATGGCCACGTTCACGAACCCGCCTGCGGTAATCATCGTGCCGTAAAGCATGGTGCGCTTTTCCTTGAGCATGGTGGAGACCATCGCCATGCGGAGGGCCTGCAGTACCAGCGATAGCGACAGCAGGCGCAGGCACAGGGCGCTCTGGTTCAATACGTCGCTTGTCCAGGGGGCCGCGAAGAATATGACTTGGAGCGTCTGGTCCGGGAACAGCCAGAAGGGCGAAGACACCACGATGATGAACAGCGTGAATACCAGCTGGTCGCGTATGTGGAGCGTGTGGCTGTCGGTCTGGTGCAGCGTGATGAGACTCGACGATATGAAATGCACCATCAGGCCTGATGCAAGGATTATGAGCTTATGCGAAAAGTTGTAGGCGCCCAGGAATTCGGGCGGGGCGACGTGCGATACCGTGTAAAGGCCTGCGGGCAGGTACGCGAAGCTTGCGAGGCTTGCGAGGGCGTACGGGAGCGCCGACTTGAACATGAGCGAGAAGAACCTACGGGTGTGAGGCCCGATGTCGAACACCTTCGGGGTAAACGCCTGGCGCACGCCGAACCCGAAGGCGGGGAGGGCCGCAAGTACCATCGCGAAGGCGACTCCCCCGATGGATTCGATGTGGAATATGCAGAGCGCTATCCCCATGATGGAGGTGTACGCGATGGTGTGCAGCACCTTCGAGATGAGCAGTTTTTTCCAGAAATTTCCGCAGATGAAGTACCAGTCGAAGAACGCGTGCTGGAACAGGAGGCCGAAGGCGAGGATGACTTCTCCCCAGAATGCCGGGTGGTCGGGACGGACGAAAACCGCGAACGATACCATGGCGAACGCGGCGACGCCTGTCATCGCTAGCCTGAGCTGAAGCACATTTGTAAACAGGCGCCCCTTGGTGGCCCGCTTGCCGAAATAGGCCAGGATAAGGGTCGCCATGCCGAAGTCGGCGAGCGCGCAGAATATGGTGTAATCGCTTTGTAAGATTCCGAAGTAGCCGAAATTTACGATTCCAAGGTTATTGGCGATAATATTCTGTACAAGGACGGACACCCCTTGGATGAGGATGTTCACCAGGGAAATGAAAACGCCAATCTTAATGTTCTTGACTACTTGCAATGGAGCATAAAATAGATGTTTTGCTCGCAAATGTTTTGGACTTTTTCTAATTTTGGGTGCGGAAACGCGAAAGTGGCGGAATTGGCAGACGCGCCAGACTTAGGATCTGGTACTTCGGTGTGAGGGTTCGACTCCCTCCTTTCGCAGAGAATTTCATATTAACAGTATATCGGAGTCTATAATGTCCGTTGAAATCAAAGAAACAAGCGCCACCCTGCGCACCCTCTCCGTAACCATTCCCGAAGCAGATCTCGCTGCTCCGTTCGAGAAGAAGCTCGCCCAGTACAAGAAGCAGGTCGCCCTCAAGGGTTTCCGTCAGGGCATGGTTCCGAAGGCCATGGTCCTGAAGCAGTTCGGTGACGCCATCCGTCACGAAGTCGTGAACGAGACTGTCGACAAGGTTATCGGTGAAGAGCTCAAGAAGGCGAACATTATCCCCGTTGGCCAGCTCAAGGTGACCGAGTTCAAGGAAGACAAGGAAAACGGTATCAACATGACTGTCGAAGTCGAAGTTGATCCGGAAATCGATATCAAGGGTTACGACAACACGGGTATCACCGTCCCGGCCACTGCCGTGCACGAAGAAGAAGTCCAGGCTGAATTCGACCGCCTTTCCCAGATGTGGAGCAAGGACGAACCGGTTGACCGCGAAGCCAAGAAGGGTGACCTCGTTGTGGGTAACTACATCGAAGTCGTGATCAACGGCGAAAAGCAGGAACTCCCCGAGAACAAGGAATTCCGCAGCCTTCTCGGCGAATCTGCCTCTCCGGGATTCGACGAAGGCCTCATGGGCGTGAAGGCCGGCGACAAGAAGGAAATCAACTTCAAGTACCCCGATGACCACAAGGACGAACGTTACCGCGGCAAGACTGCCCAGTTCAACGTGGAAATCACCAGCGTGCGCGAAATCGTGCCGCCCACCTTCGATGAAGAATTCTGCAAGCAGATCGGCGTGAAGGATGTCGAGGAACTCAAGAACAACCTCGCCGAAAGCCTCGCTAACCAGAAGAAGGACGCCGCCAAGACGAAGGCTATCAACGAAGCTATCGACAAGCTCATTGAAAGCAACCCGTTCGACGTGCCGAATGCCCGCGTTGTTGACCTCATCAGGTGGTCCATCAACCGCAATGCCCAGAGCGAGAAGGACATGGTCGAACCGACTGAAGAACAGATCAAGACCCTTTCTCCCGAAGCTGTTCGCGAAATCAAGAAGCACCGCATCCTGGACTTCGTCGCTACGAAGGAAAAGCTCAAGGCTAGCCAGGCTCAGGTGGACGAACGCCTCAAGCTGATGGCCGACAACTACCATGTTGCATTCGATGAACTGAAGAACCACTTCCGCCAGTCCGGCCGTATCAACCAGCTCCGCGACGAACTCCGCGTGCAGATGGCTGCCGACTTCATCGTGGGTATCCGCCCGGCTGCTGAAGAATCCAAGTAAGAGGTAAATGAATGATCATTCCTACCGTCATTGAGACCACCGGACGCGGTGAACGCGCCTACGATATCTATTCCCGCCTCCTCAAGGAACGCATCATCTTCTTGGGCACGCCCATCAACGACGAAGTGGCGAACAACGTCATGGCGCAGTTGATTTTCCTTGAATACGAGAATCCGGAAAAGGATATCACGCTGTATATCAACAGCCCCGGTGGTTACGTGTCGGCAGGCCTTGCCATTTACGATACCATGCAGCATGTTCGCCCGAACATCGCGACCATCTGCATCGGCAGTTGCGCCTCGATGGCCGCCGTGCTCCTCGCCGCGGGTACGAAGGGCAAGCGCTATGCGCTCCCGCATTCCCGCATCATGTTGCACCAGCCTTCGGGCGCTGCCACCGGGCAGTCCACCGATATCCAGATTACCGCGAAGGAAATCGTGCGTACGAAGGATACCTTGACCGAGATTGTTGCAAAGCACACCGGCAAGTCCATTGAAGAAGTCCGTGCGAAGACTGACCGTGACTTTTACATGGGGCCCGAAGAAGCGAAGGCGTTTGGCGTGATTGACGAAGTCTTTGTTCCGCGTAAAGAGGGAATTTAATGTATCGTAGCGGGAAAAACCATCCGACCGTGACATGCAGTTTCTGCGGCAAGCCCGCGGAACGTGTCGAGAAGATGATTACGGGCGCTGGCGTCCAGATCTGCAGCGATTGCGTGGCGATGTGCTACCGCATTATCGAAGAGGACAAGTCCCGCTCCATGCAGGAGAAGGCGGCTGCCGAAGCTGCCGTGCAGAAACCGCTCCCGCTCCCGACCGAAATCAAGGCTCACCTGGACGAGTTCGTGATTGGACAGGACCAGGCGAAGACGGCGCTCTCTGTCGCGGTGTACAACCATTACAAGCGCTTGCGTTACAAGCAGGCGCATGCCGATTCCAAGGACGACGTGGAAGTCGAGAAGTCCAACCTGCTGCTGGTGGGCCCCACCGGTTCGGGTAAGACGCTCCTTGCGCAGACGATGGCGCGCTTCCTCGACGTTCCGTTCACGATTGCCGACGCGACGGTGCTTACCGAGGCGGGCTACGTGGGCGAAGACGTAGAAAACATCATCGTGCGCCTGTTGCAGGCTGCCGATTACGATGTGGCCAAGGCCGAACGTGGCATTATCTTTATCGATGAAATAGACAAGATTGCTCGCAAGACGGCAAACCCCTCCATCACGCGTGACGTGAGTGGCGAAGGTGTGCAGCAGGGCCTCCTGAAAATCCTGGAAGGCACTGTTGCGGCGGTCCCCCCGAAGGGCGGTCGCAAGCACCCCGAGCAGGCTCTGGTGCAGGTGAACACGAAGAACATCCTGTTCATTTGCGGTGGCGCCTTCGAAACGCTCGACAAGATTATCGCCCAGCGCGTGAACAAGGGCGGCATGGGTTTCGGTGCGGATATCCGCAGCGAAAACGACAATACCCTGAGCGAACTCTTCAAGCAGCTTGAACCCGATGACCTCATCAAGTTCGGGCTCATTCCCGAAATCGTTGGGCGCTTGCCGATTGCGGTGGCGCTCGAAGAACTTGACGAGGCGGCGCTCCTCAACATTCTCACCCAGCCGAAGAACGCTCTCGTGAAGCAGTTCAAGAGCCTCTTCAAGATGGACGGTATCGAACTTGAATTCACCGACGACGCCCTGAAGGAAATCGTGCGCGAAACCATGAGCCGCAAGACCGGTGCCCGCGGGCTCCGCTCCGTGATGGAAAAAACATTGCAGCAGGCGATGTTCGAGATGCCCGGTTCCGACGTGAAGAAACTCGTGATTACCGCCGAGATGGTGAAGAACGGACTCAATCCGATTACTGTCGCCGGCAAGAAAACTGCGAAGAAAAAGCGGAACGTTGCCTAGTTAGACGCTCACGAATTTATTTTACGGTGCGGCCTTTTACGGGCCGCACTTAGTGTTTCTATCTTTAACGTGTATGAGTTTTGATTTTTCTAAAACGTTTCCGCTGCTCCCGCTGAGGGATGCAGTCGTGTTCCCGATGACGACCCGCCGCATTCTGGTGGGGCGCGATATGTCTTTGCGTGCGCTCGAATATGCGGAGAACCACAATAACGAAATTGTCCTTGTCGCCCAGAGGGACGTGTCCGAAGAAGAACTGAAGAACCCGATGCTTGATTTGTATTCGGTGGGCGTGATGGCGCGCGTGTCGAACGTGATGCCGTTCCCGAATGGTTGCGTGAAAGTCGTGCTGGAAGGCGAAGAGGTCGTGGACCTGCGTTCCATCATGATGGCTGACGGGTTCCTGAACGTAACGGTTTCACCCCGCAAGCAGCGTATCGGTGCCAAGGACAAGACTGCCCTCTTCGACGAGGTGCTTACGCGCTTCCGCGAGTATGCGACAAAGAGGAATATCGCCGAGGGCATGGTCGACGCCTTCTTCGGCATGGAAAACCAGCTGAACGCCTATTATGGCATGATTCCGTTCTTGCAGGTATCGCTTGCCGAGAAGCAGAGTTTTTTGGAAGTGACATCGCTCGACGAGATGTCGGCGAAACTGCTTGCGCTGATGGACGTTTCTGAAGACAACGAGAACGTGCTGGTGCGCGTGCAGCAGAACGTGCGCCAGAAGATGGCGCAGCAGCAGAAGGAATGGTTCATTACCGAACAGATCCGCCAGCTGCAAGATGAACTGGATGGCGATGGTGCGGGCGCTTCGGAACCCGACCAGTTGTTGGCCAAGATCAAGGCGAAAAACTTTACGCCGGCGATTGTCGAGAAACTTGAAGATGAAATCGGGCGCATGAAACTCATGCAGCCGACCTCGCCGGAATATGCGGTGAGCCGCAACTACATTGACTGGTTCCTGAACCTGCCTTACGGCGTGTACACCGACACCGTCCTCAACATGAAGAAGGTGAAGAGCGAACTTGATTCCAAGCACTTCGGGCTCGACAAGGTGAAGGAACGCATTATGGAATATGTCGCGGTGCTCAAGCTCACCGGGACGGAACGCCGTTCTCCGATTTTGTGCCTTGTTGGCCCTCCGGGTGTGGGCAAGACGACCCTCGTGGAATCGATTGCGAGCGCCATGCAGCGCAATTTTGTGCGCATTACGCTTGGCGGCGTGCGCGACGAGGCCGAAATACGCGGGCATCGCCGTACCTACATTGGTGCCATGCCGGGCCGCTTTATCCATGCGCTGCGCCGTGCCAAGTGCATGAACCCGATTATTTTGCTCGACGAAATCGACAAGATGGCGAGCGACTTCCGTGGCGACCCCGCGAGTGCGATGCTCGAGGTGCTTGACCCGGAACAGAACCACGACTTTACCGACCACTTCATGGAAGTGGGGCTTGACCTTAGCCGTGTGCTGTTTATTGCGACGGCGAACAGCGAGAGCGAAATCCCGGAGGCGCTGCGCGACCGTCTGGAAATTGTGCGCCTGCCCGGCTACTACCCGCACGAAAAGCTGCAGATTGCAAGCAAGTACTTGTTGCCGCGCATCTGCGAGCGTACGGGCGTGAAACTCGAAGAGCAGGTTTCGTTCGACGAGGCTACCGTGAATGCGGTGATGCGTGGATGGACGCGTGAAGCGGGCGTGCGCGAACTGGAACGCACCCTCGAGAGCGTGGTGCGCCATCGCGCGAAAGAGATTGTGATGGGCAAAAAATTCAAGCCCGAAATAACGGACAAGCAGTTGCAGGAATATCTGGGCGCCCCGAGATTCCTCGACAACCAACTGCCTGAACCGGGCCGCCCCGGTGTAGTGACAGGCCTTGCCTGGACAAGCGTGGGTGGCGAGATTCTGCCCATCGAATGCATGCTCCTGAGCGGCAAGGGCCAGATTATTATGACCGGAAAGCTCGGCGACGTGATGAAGGAATCCGCCCAGATTGCGGTGAGCCTGGTGCGCGAACGCCTGCACCGCTTTGGCATCGACCCCGCGATTGTCAAGAAGACGGACATCCACATCCACGTGCCCGAAGGCGCCGTGCCGAAGGACGGGCCTTCTGCGGGTATCGCCCTTACGCTCTGCCTGCTTTCTGCGTTCACCAGGATTCCCGTGCCGCCTGACGTCGCGTTTACCGGCGAGGTGAGCCTCACGGGCGCATGCCTTGCGATTGGCGGGCTCAACGAGAAGGCGCTTGCGGCTCTCCAGGCCGGCGTGAAGACGCTTCGCCTGCCTGCCCAGAACAAGAAGGACGTGGACGAACTTCCGGCACCCGCGAAGAAGGGCCTCAAGATCTTTACGCACAAGCACATCGACGAAATCGTGAAGATTTTGTTTGTGCAGAAGAAGGCGAAGAAGTAATGGAATTCACTCTCGAAGAAATGCGCGGGCACCTTGCTGCTCTCGAAGCAAGGATTGGTGAAGCCTGCAAGATTGCGGGCCGTAGCCGCGAATCGGTGAAGCTTGTTTGGGTGAGCAAGTTCCACCCGGCAGAAGCCGTGGAAAATGCAATCAGTCTGGGTGCGACCGACTTCGGCGAGAACCGCGTGCAAGAAGCGGAACTCAAGTTCTCTGCGCCGCGCATGGCGAAGGACGGGAGCCGCGTGCGTTGCCACGTGATTGGCCCCGTGCAGAGCAACAAACTCAAGAAGGCGGCGATTGTCGCTGATTGCATCCATTCTATCGCGAGCATTGAGGCGGTGGAAAAACTGGAACGCGTCTGCGCGGCACTCCCCGGAGAGAATGGCACGGGCAAGATTCTCGATATCCTTTTCCAGGTGAACGCCGGCGAAGAAGAGACGAAGAGCGGGCTCGATGTGCACGAGGCCGAGGCTTTCTTGAACGACCTTGCCGCAAAGGCGGGCGCCGCTTCCGACGGCAAGAGTGAAAACTTCCCGCACCTGCGTTTCCGCGGGCTCATGACCATCGGCAAGAACACGGGTGTCGCCGAAGATTCCCGCGAGTGTTTTGCCTTCCTGCGCAACCTTCAGCAGAAGTTCCTCGCGAAAGGCGGTGCGTTTGCCCACTTCGACCAGCTTTCGATGGGCATGACGGGCGACCTGGAGGTCGCTATCGAGGAAGGCTCCACGATGATTCGCGTGGGCACGGCTCTCTTCGGCGAACGCGACTATTCGAAGCCAGTGAACGATCCGGTATAATGGGGTCGTTTTAGAAATTGAATGCGAGGGCGATGCCGCCTTGTTCGGTCGGAACGATACTCAGATTGACAGATTCGTTCCCTGCGATTTTTCCGATTTCACTGTTGTAAATATCGACAGCGCTATCTTTTTTGGAGTTGCCGACGTATTCGAGGATAAGTGCGCCGACAATGATTGCGCCACCTGCCATTACTCCCAGTAAGTAACCGCTTCCCGCTCTGTAAGATGAACCTTCGACAAGGCTGTATCCGACCAGGAATCCTCCACCAAAAGCGGCACCCCATGAAATATATCTCATTGTATTTCCGGTATTCCATGTGTCGATTGCATCATGAACATTGGTGAGTTCCATTTCGAATGCGTCGCCATCGACTTCCTGCCCGTCAATGAAATAGTCGGTTGTAAAAAAGCCTCTGTTCATGGTTAGCGTGTGCTTTTTTGCTTGTGCAAAAGAAAGTGTTGTGGCACAGAGGACGAGTAAAACTACAAGAAGTTTTTTCATGGGTAAAACCTGTGGTTGCGTTTTTTATGGTTCGGCTTTAAACGCCTTATAGAAATTTAAAAATTGCTCAGGGCTGAGTTCTTCGGCGCGGACAGTCATTGGCCAATCCAAAAGTTCAATCGTTGCCTGAATTTTCTTTTTGTCGTACGCCTTCCCGAAGGAATTGGCGAGCGTCTTGCGCTTCTGCGTGAAGGCTGCGCGCACAAAATCGAAATAGCCTTCGGGAGCCTGCAATGCATCGGCCCGCGGAGTCAACAGCATCGTGGCGCTGTCTACGTTCGGGCGCGGCGTAAAGTGCTCGGGCCCGATTTTGCGGAGAATCTGCGTGTCGGCAAAAGCGGATACGAGTACAGACAAACTGCCGTAATTGCTACTGCAGGGTGCGGCGCAAATGCGTTCGGCGACTTCGAGCTGGACCATGCCCATGAACCCCTTCGTGAGGTGGAGTCGCGGCATGAGGCCTGCGATAATCGCGGTCGACACGTTGTAGGGGAGGTTGCCCGTGACCCACGGTTTTTCGTGCGCATCGAGGAACGCCTGCAGGTCGAATTTCAGGAAGTCGATGTTTACGATATGGAAGTTCTCGCGACCCCGGAATTTCTGTTGCAGAAATTCGACGCACTGCTCGTCGATTTCGACGGCAGTGAGTTCCACGGCGCGGTCGAGCAGGTGCTCCGTGAGGGCGCCGTGGCCGGGGCCAATTTCCAGAACGTGCTCGCCCGCTTCTGCAGGCAAATCGCCCGCAATCATCTGTGCGGTAGGTACATCCAGAAAGTTCTGGCCAAATTTGCGGCGGCGTGCTCTATCCATAGGGTAAAAGATAGTTATTTTGCGGCCATATGCAGCGCGCTCTCCTCAAACTCACTGCCCATTGAAAAAAGTGAATTTTATATTTGCAACTACTTGCTATGATTGGGAAAAAGAACAACAAAGCTGCGGTTCGCACTCATGTTTCGCACGAATTCCCGCCGGTTTACGACCGTACTTCTCGCGTGCTGCTGCTCGGTTCTATCCCGTCGCCCAAGTCGCGTGAAGTTGGTTTTTATTACGGGCATCCGCAGAACCGCTTCTGGAAGGTGCTCGCTGCAGTCCTCGGCGAACCCCTCCCCGAGACCATCCCGCAAAAGAAGGCCATGCTCAAAAAACACCATGTCGCCCTCTGGGATGTACTGGAAAGCTGCACCATCGTGGGTGCCAGCGACACGAGCATTGAGGATGCCGTCCCGAATAAAATCGGCGGGCTCGTGAAGGCGTCGCATGTGGAGCGCATCTTTTGCACCGGGGCCACCGCCCACAAACTGTACCAGAAATATTGTGCGGCTGATGTCGGCATCGATGCCGAAAAGCTCCCGTCCACATCGCCTGCGAACTGCGCCGTCTCTTTCGAAAAGCTCGTAGAAGCCTATCGCAAAATCCTATAAGGGGCCCGCAGGGCAGCAAAACATTTTATATTTGTGGTAAAGAGGAACTCATGAGGATTTCTACAAAAGGTAGATACGCGTTGCGCGTGATGATTGACCTTGCCCGTAACCGCAAGGAAGGTTTCGTGAAGTTGCAGGAGCTCTCTGCCCGCCAGCAGATTTCGGAAAAGTACCTCGAAGGCATTCTCGGGACGCTCGTGCGCGGCAAGTTGCTCGAAGGCGCCCGCGGCAAGGGCGGCGGCTACCGTCTGAATGTAGATCCCGAAGATTGCAGCGTGTGGCAAATTCTTTCGCTCATGGAAACTTCCGTCGCGCCGGTATCGTGCCTCGACGACGAGGTCAACAAGTGTTCGCGCGCAAAGACGTGCGTCACGCTCCCCGTGTGGAAGGAACTTGACACCATGATTCGCGATTATCTGGACAATGTAAAGCTCGACCAGTTCGTCCGCAATACGCCCGAAAGCGAAGGCAAGGTTCCAGACGACAAAAACTGGAACTGCGGACTTTAATCCCGTCGTATCAAGTTAAAGGCTCTTTTCGAATTCCGCCAGGAATGCGCGGCCCTGTTCCCATTCCTTCAAGTCGGAGTCGGAATTGATGTGCCCGAGTGCGCCTGCTCTGAACAAACTAGCGCCCCATGCGCCTGCGAAAAACTTCGAGCGCTCTATCGTGACAAACTCGTCGTTGTCGCTTGCCACTACGGCGGCTGGCACGGGCAACCTCACGAGCGGCATCGGTGCAAACGACTTGATGATGTCGATGTTGTCTACGTCGCTTGGCGAAACGAGGAAAACTCCCTTGACATGTGCGGGCACGTTCCCTTCTGCAAGTTTTTCCGAAAGCCAAAGGACTGTCGTTGCAACGCCCAGGCTGTGCGCGACGAGGATTGTGTCGGAACTAAACCCTGCGACTGCCTTGTCGAGCGTTTCGACCCATTCCTCTTTTTGCGGCTTGTCCCAGCTGCGCTGTTCCACGCGGACCGCATTCGGCAAACTCTTGGCCCAAAAACTCTGCCAGTGCTTAGGGCCGGAATTGTTCAATCCGGGTACAATCAAATAGTTCATTTATGGCCTCCGTACAATTTTCGCCAGGAAAAGTAGATTAAAACGGGTAAAAACAGAAGATTAGAACGGTAATAGCGAGTTATAACTAAAATTTATCACAAAACGGTTGATGACTGTGTCTCTTTATTCTATATTTCCCTATAGAAACAATAGGAAAACAAGCGGCAACTACAAAATCTTTAGGATGACAAACCGGGGTACTCATGACTCTACAGCAACTACGTTACGCCATCGGAATCGCAGAGACCGGCTCCTTCAACAAGGCCGCCGAGAAGCTTTACATATCGCAGCCGTCGCTCACGGCAGCCATCCGCGACCTCGAAGACGAGATGAACATCCTCATCTTCAACCGCACCAGTCGCGGCGTGACCCTCACCAACGAGGGCGAGGAATTTATCGCGTATGCGCGCGAACTGTACCACCATTACGAAATCGTCATGGATAAGTACGGCAAGTCGGGCAAGCGCAAAAAGAAGTTCGCCGTCTCCACGCAGCACTACTCCTTCGCCGTCAAGAGCTTTGTCGAGACCGTCAAGCTGTTCGATACCGACAAGTACGAGTTTGCCATCCGCGAAACCCGTACCAGGGAAGTCATCGAAGATGTAGCCTCTTTCAAGAGCGATATCGGCATCCTCTACCTGAGCGATTTCAACCGCAAGGTTATCCAGAGCCTCTTGAATGCGCGCGACCTCGCGTTCCACAAGCTTATCGAGTGTAAGGCCTACGTTTACCTGTGGAAGGGCCACCCGCTTGCGAAGCAGCCGTTCATCACGTTTGAACAGCTGGCCGATTACCCGTGCCTCTCCTTTGAACAGGGCGATAACAGCTCGTTCTATTTTGCCGAGGAGATTTTAAGTACAAGCGAATACAACCGCACCATCAAGGCGAACGACCGCGCGACCATGCTGAACCTGATGATCGGCCTCAACGGCTACACGCTCTGCTCGGGCATTATCTGCGAAGAGCTGAACGGCAGTGACTACCTGGCCGTGCCCTTCAAGGACAAGAGCGCCGAGGCCCACCGCGTGATGGAAATCGGTTACATCTCCAAGCGCAACATGCTGCTCGGCCTGGCAGGCGAACGCTACGTAGAGGAACTGCAGAAGTACCTTGCGAAGTGCGAACGCGCGGAGTAGGGTATAATATTTGCCTATACCTAGCGAACGGAAAATAGTATAACTAAATGGTGGGAATTTGATTGACGCAGGAATAGTTTGTATCTATATTTTCCCTACCAAAACAATAGGAATATAAAATGATTCAAGTTTTTGCGTACATGTGTTGTGTGTGTCGATGTCGGGCGGGCGACTAGTTTTTAGGCTATTGGTTTAACCAGACTTTAAACAGGTTCCCGCTCGGCTGTGTCTCCGGAGCGGGACTTTTTTTATTCAAACATTCATCAATGCGCGGCGCGGCAATACAAGGCGCCAAAGGATTTAAAATGTCAACTTCTAAGTATATCGAAACGAAACTCATTCACGGCGGCATCGATGGCGATAGCGTAACGGGTGCTGTCAATGTACCCATCTACCAGACTTCTACCTACAGGCAGGCGGGTCTCGGCGAAAACACCGGCTGGGAATATTCCCGCACGGGTAACCCCACGCGCGCAGCACTCGAAGCATTGATTGCCGACCTTGAAGGCGGTGTCGCGGGCTTTGCTTTTGGCAGCGGTATGGCGGCGACTTCTACGGTGCTTTCGCTTTTTAAGCAGGGCGATCGCATTATTATCTCGAGCAATGTCTATGGCGGAACCTTCCGCGTTCTGGATAAAGTATTCAAGAACCTCGGCATTGCCTATTCTATCGAAGATACCACCGACTTGGCGACGCTCGATACCAAAGTGACGCCCGATGTAAAGGCCTTCTTTATCGAAAGCCCGGCGAACCCGCTCCTGACCGTGACGGATTTGGCTGGTGTCGCTGCCATCGCCAAGAAGCATGGAATTTTGACCATTGTCGATAACACCTTCATGACTCCGTATTTGCAGCGTCCGCTGGAACTTGGCGCCGACATCGTGGTGCATTCTGCGACCAAGTACTTGGGCGGCCATAGCGATGTGGTGGCTGGCCTTGCAGTGACCAACAATAAAGAAATCGCAGAAAAGCTCGCGTTCAACCAGAATGCCGTGGGCGCGGTGCTTGGCCCCTTCGATTCGTTCCTCCTGATTCGCGGCATCAAGACGCTTGGCGTGCGCCTTGATCGCCATACCGAAAATGCGGAACGCATTGCCCGCTATCTGGAGCAGCATGAAGCCGTGAAGCGTGTTTATTATCCGGGACTCCCGACCGCTCAGGGTTACGAAATCAACAAGAAGCAGGCCAAGAACGGCGGCGCCATGATCTCTTTTGAGCTTTACGAAAACTACGACATCAAGAGATTCTTCAAGGGTTTGCAGCTGATTTCGCTCGCCGAAAGTCTGGGCGGTGTTGAAAGCCTCGTATGCCATCCGGCTACCATGACCCACGCCTCTATTCCGAAGGAAATTCGCGAGAAGGTGGGCATTACCGACGGACTCATTCGTTTGTCTGTAGGTATCGAAAAAGTCGATGACATTATCTTGGATTTGAACGCTGGCATCAACGCCGCGAAGGAAGCGTAATATGCATTACTACGAATCAATGCAATCTTTAATCGGGAAGACTCCGCTTGTAAAGCTTACGCATGTCGGTGTGCCCGAAGGCGTGAACCTGTTTGTGAAACTTGAACTCTGGAACCCCTCGGGCAGCGTGAAGGACCGTACCGGCCTTTACATGGTGAACGACGCTCTCGCAAAAGGAACGCTCAAGCCGGATGGAACCATCGTCGAGGCGACTGCGGGCAACACCGGCCTTGGCATTGCCTTCGCCGCGCTCAATCGCGGCATCCGTGTGATATTCGTGGTGCCCACCAAGTTCTCGCAAGAAAAACAGACGCTCTTGCGCGCGCTCGGGGCAGAACTCATCAACACCCCGCGCGAAGAAGGCATGCTCGGCGCCGAAAAGAAGGCCGAAGAACTCTTGACGCAAATTCCCGGTGCTGTTTCGCTTAGGCAGTTCCGCAACATGGCCAACCCGCTTGCCCATTACGAAACCACCGGCCCCGAAATTTACGACGACCTGGACGGACACGTAGATTACGTGGTGGCGGGCGCAGGCAGCGGCGGCACCTTCAGCGGCATTCTCAAGGCGCTCAAGGAACGCAACCCGAACATCAAGGGCGTGCTTGCAGACCCTATAGGCTCTACCATGGGCGGCGGCGAACATGGCGACTACAACATTGAAGGAATTGGCAACGACTTTATCGCCGACACCATGGACATGTCGCTCGTGGATCAGGTCGTCAAAATCAATGACGATGACGCCTTCGGTGGCGCCCGCGAACTCGCCAAGAAGGAAGGAATCTTCGCAGGCTCCTCTTCGGGTGCGGCATTCACTGCTGCCAAGAAACTCATCGCCTCGGGCGCCCGCGGAAACATCGTGTTCGTGGCCCCCGACCGCGGCGACCGTTACTTCAGCAAAGGATTGTATGAGTAAAGTTCTCTAATTTTTTGCCATATATCTCAAAACTCCACCAGGCTGGTGGAGTTTTTTTGTATAATGTGAGGAAAGGGGCTGTTTTAAGAAATCACTCAACAATACATTTAGAAGCGAGCAACATAAGGACGGTAGCTAACTGTCCTTTATCTTTGCTATACGCTTTTACAAGTGCTTTTAAGGTGTACTCTTTTTTTAGAGTACTTATCATGCATTTACTTATCGACTTTGGTAATCCGAGTTGATTCAAGTATTCGGTAAAACTCTTTTCTATTTCAGGAGTAAACTTGTCGGGAAGGCATTCAAGAACATAATCAACACCCCATACATTATTGTTTTCTGGATAACCATTCTCCAAAACAACTTGCACAAGACGAGATTTGTCTTTGATTATTTTATTATAAACGCAATTGCAGACCTTGCCCGCCTCCTTATTGCCAAGAATTGCTTTTTCTTGTTCTTTACATTCCGCCAGATATTCTTTTTTGTTGAGACTGTTTAGCAAGGTGTCTGCAAACGCCTTCGCCTCTTCCTCGGTAATCTGTGAACTTGTTTCTTCATATTCTTTGTCGCAAGCAGCCACAGCATCCGACAAGAACGATGTAAAGTTATAGTCCTGATCGCCCGCCTGCATTTCGGCATCGAGCCTCAGGTATTCTTTTTCGCTATATGAGCCTTGCAAACGTGCGAGTACGCACCCGCAAACCCATTCGTTCGCATTTTCGGAGCAGTCCTTCAAAAATGCTTGTTGCGTTGCCTCCGAGAAGGTGAATTCCCCGGTATTGCTTTTCTTGGCGACAAAAGCTGCCGCCCCGCCAGCCACGGCATATGCCGCCGCAAAAAGCAGCCCGATTAGCAACAATTTCACGTTCCGCATGGCGCAACCTCCGGAAAATAGTTCTCAGCCATAAAGATACATTCTGCGGGTGTCAAAAGATGACAATCGCGAAATTTTTCGAAAAAACGTGAGGAAATGCGGGGATTCGACCCTAAAATGAGGAAAATGGGGAATTTACTGTGACATTTTACAGTGACATTTTACAGTGACATTTATAGGGACATTTATGGTGACATCCGAAATTAGATCAGAGTTAGTGAATGCCGAGGAATTATTTTCTCCTGAATTCCACTCTAAACAATGGAACCCAGGTTTCCTGCCCGTCTTCGGATGTCCAACGAACAATCTGTGAAAGGATTGCCTTTTGCGGAACCAGGACGTTCTTTGCTAGGCTTTTCACAAGGCCGCCGGTAAAATCCTTTGCAAACCAAGCCCAATAAAGAGAGCCTTGTTTTATGCAGTATTTTCCGTTTTTTTGATGAAGTTCGACAGAAAGGGGTGTTCCTAGCGATTCTTTTTCTAAAACCTGTTGTAGCTTTTCAACAAAAACATCGCTAGAATCACCTTTTTTCAGATACTGTCCCAAAGCCATGTCACTGAGTCCTGTTTCAATATGCAGAACCTTCGGGATGGTCACACCGTTAATTTTACCTTGCTTGACAAAATGGCTTAACCATTCCTGCGGCAGCATTTTTTCAGCGCCAATAATAGTTAGCGATTTCTTTGCTCGTGTCGCAGCGACGTAAAGCAGACGATAATTTTCTTGTGCTATTTTCTCGTCGGCATCTTTCAACGCCCACGAACCTAGCGCAAGGATTACATTATCCCATTCAAGTCCTTTTGCGCTATGCATTGTCCCTATAGAAACCGCACCCATGTTTTTCGTTGCAAAGTCGCTATACGACACTTCGCTCAAATATTGGTTGAAATCACCTAATGTAATTTCGTCTTCTCCGCAAGCTGTTTCGGTCTCTATAAAATCGTTTACCAATGCATCCAGCAACTCAAAAGAACTTTCTGTTTTATGGTTCGATTTGTAATCATCTGCAAGTCGTTTAAATTCTTTTGCACTCCACGGGAATTTACCTACCCGCGGGTCTTCCTGGAGTATTTTGCTGAATCCTAAAATTTCTCGCGTTTTCTCAATGGGACATTTGTCCTTGTCTCGCCCTTTAAGAAGGCGATATGGGATATTTTTCTCCTCTAATTTCGCTGCGGCCAAGAAGGCTTCTGCATTTTCTCTCGTCAGAATACAATAGGACTCTGTTGAATTTGATGAAAATCTTTTTGCGAGAATTTCCGCAGCTGCAAAAGCCGCTGTAGCTTTATCACCTTCTTCATAAAATGCTAGCGTCGCTTTGTCCTGTTTTAACGCAAACTGTTGTGAGCCTTCTTTTACGCGTTCTGTCATCAAATCAAGCAATTTTGCATTTGCTCGCACAAGTCCGGCGACAGAGCGGTAATTTGTCGTTAAATAGAATTTTTCGGTATTCGGGAATTCATCGGCAAATTTTTGGAAATACTGAGAAGAACTTCCACGGAAAGCAAAAATACTTTGATCATCGTCTCCAACGACAATAACGCGGGGATCTTTTTCTCCTAAATCATAAAGAGCTCGCAATAGGCGGTATTCTCCTGCAGACAAATCCTGAAATTCATCAACAAGAATAACACCGGGGGCACCTACGCCAACGTCTTCTCCAGATTCAAGAAGTTCGGCGGCCTTTGAAACAACGTCGTCAGCATTTTCAAGCGCTTTTTTATTTCCCTGTACGCCAAGTATGGAGAATGCGAGCGAATGGAATGTAGTAATCGTTACTTTAGCTGCTAATGGCCCAGCCAAATCAAACAGGCGCTTTCTGAGCTCGCGGCATGCCGCGCGCGTGTATGTCAAGCACAGGATTGAATCGGGTTTTGCTTCTTCAATCCACAAAAGCGATGCGACTTTATGAACAAGCAGGTGCGTTTTTCCTGAACCAGGACCAGCACCTACAAGGATGTGTTTCTTGCGACTTTTTATGACCTTACGCTGTTCGTCGTTGACTTTTTCAATTTTTCGCTTTAATTCATCGGATACAGAATCCATTTGGGCAACGCCCTGCATGTATTTCAAACGGAAATCTGCAATATCCATTACAAAATAATCATCTAGCAACTGCTGAGCCATTTGCTCATCGGTAAGCATCATCTTGGCATATTCACCGACAATATGAATCGCTTCTGCTTTATGCTTATAATGCGCATCAAGCATTTCGAAGTCTTTAGGAGTAAAATTGCGTTGTTTTGATTCTGGATTCAATTCCAAGACAAGTCCGGTATAGAAAACGACAAGGCCATGGTCCAGTGTAATGGATCCAACTAAGTGCAAGAAGAGAAGGGCATACTCCAGTTGCTTTTGCATCTCAATACGGCCAACAGCTTTCTCGCCGTACATTTTTCTCATTAAACTATTTAAGGAGAACCAGACGATATTTCCATTTTTATGAGCTTGTTCCTTTTGCATATCCGTCAATGCATCAATGGTCTTGTCAAATATCTGCCATTGCTTCTTGAGGTTCTCCTTGACACTTTCAGGAGGAACAAGAAATTCTATCTGGTAAACCTGATGCCCCGCTTCTACCAAATGAATTTCAGCGACACTCTCGTGAGCCCAATAGCGCAAAATTCCGCGGAAAATGAAAAGATTCCGCCTAGATGTAGAAGCTCCAATTGAATCGGCTCTTTGATTCAACTGGGAATTGAGTTTGGTCATGTCTAAGACAAATCGGTCATTAACACCCTTGCCTTCGCACGCTTTCAACAGTTCTTCTTGCAATTCGGAGGCGGCCTTCAGGAGTGAACGCGGAGTGTCATTGCCTTTTCTCTGCAATCTAGCGCTCCAGTCATCTTCTTCGTTCAAAAGATTGAGCGCTCTCAACAGACGCAGTCCATCATTAGCTTGTTCGCGTGTCAAACCCAAATTTACCGTAAGTTCGTCAAGAGCGCATTCCGGAGAACGGGTCCATCGTTTGCTGATAATGTGATGAATTATGCGATATGCGATATTTTCGGTTGAGTTAGTGATTTCAATCTTGTCTGAACCGATTCTTTCACGGGCCTCTTCTGCAGAATCAACCGAAATGGATGAACCATACATTTGAGTTCTATTCCGCTTACGCTTCAAGAATCCCTGTTCTTCCAAAACAAGAATGGCAAGCTTGACTTTGGTTGTGTTGACACTTGCGTCAGATTCTTTTTCGGTCCATCCACATAAATCGGCAATTTCGAGAGCCGACATGATTATGCGATTCTGGTTGCCAGCTGTTTTTTTCAAAACTTTCCAGACGGATGAAATCTCTTGTGCAGATAGCTTAGATTGTTGAAGAATTTGAAAGTTCGTGTCAAGATCTTTAGGATTGAAAAGTGCTACGCAGCTAGCTTGCAATTTTGGATCACGACCCGCACGGCCTGCTTCTTGTACATAATTTTCCAGTGTACTAGAAATTTCGTAGTGAGCGACCAGTTCCACGTTGTCCTTGTCAACGCCCATTCCGAAAGCCGTTGTCGCCACCATGGTATCCACTTCGCCATTCTGGAATTGATCCTGAATGGTCATTTTCTTTTCAGATTCCATTTTGCCGTTATAACAGGCACTGGCGAAACCTCGATTGTACAATTCCTCGGCTAAGGATTCTGTTGTCTTGACTTTGGATGCATATATGATTTTGGGGCCATTATATTCGCGAAGAACATTTACCAGCTGCTTGCGTCGCTCGTTAGGAGATTCTGAAGATTCAATAACCTTATACGTCAGATTTGTTCGTTTTGCTGGGCTAATGAATTTTACCAACTCGAGATTTAGGCGCTCTTTGAAGTAGCCGCAGATGTCATCTACAACGGATTGTTTTGCCGTTGCCGTAAAACAGCTCACAGAAATTGGTGATTCAAGATTCTTTTCCCTTTGCAGGTCTTTCAAGAAGTCGGCTAAATAAAGGTAATCGACTCTGAAATCGTGCCCCCAACCACTAAAACAGTGTGCTTCATCTACAACGATACGTTCCACACGTCGATGTTTCAATATGTTGAACGTCGTATTTGAGCGCAATGATTCTGGAGAAATGTAGAGAATGTTCTTTTCGCCATTATTGACTTTCTCAATAACGTCTTTCCGTTCTGCGGGAGAAAGCATGGAGTTTATATAGGCGGCATCTCCTATTTGCCTTCGTTTTTCCAAAACGTCGACCTGGTCCTTCATCAAGGCGACAATCGGGGATATCACGACAGTCAAAGCGCCAACTTGGGTGCCAGCAATTAAGGCTGGCAACTGGAAAGTCATGGATTTTCCGCCACCTGTTGGGAAAACCGCCAATAGGGATTCTCCGCGCATTGCCGATTCAACAACCTGCTGTTGAAGAGGAATTTTTTCCCCATTGAAAGCGCGAAAACTATCGAAGCCAAACCATTTTTTTAATTGTTTCGTTGAACTTAATTGTTCGGAACAGTATGGGCATTGGGGGTCTCCGCAAGGAACAAGACGCCTACGATGTAGAATGTTTTCAAGATGGGGGTATTGGTAACGTACCCAGTAAGGCACATAATCGCTAGGGCCTTCTTCATGAAACAATGTTAGTAGAAAACACCATTCTGCACGGTATGCCTTCCATTCATTTTGAAAATCTTGACGCAAGCAAATTGCTTTTTCGTAATTAGAAGTGAACCAGCGCTGTATTTCCGCTATTTTAAGGCGCAGCTTTAGCGTGCTAGGGACATCGACCAGTTCAAAAAATGGAGCAAAGCCAGGTTCGTTTTTCAAAAACTGAAAGAGAAGATATTGGAGTTGCCATGGATAACTTTTCCATTTTTCGATGCAGTCTTCTAGCAATTTTTTGCAGAGTCTGGCATCTTCCAGCGGATCCGACGGGTCGTCTTCATTGTGCAAGTATTCCTTGCGCAATTTGTGATACGGCTTGCGCGGAAATAGCAACGAAGACAGCATCAAGGTATCGAGAGCCTTGACATTCGGAAAGTCAATTGAAAAATACTGTCGGAGTATCGGAGCGTCGTGACGCAGTACATTATGACCAACAATATAGACCGCCTTTGCAGCAGCCTCTTCCAATTTTGCCGGGCTTGTTGCCCGAACTCTTTCTTCGCCCAAAATATATCCATACTCCCGAACTTTCTTCGTTTCGGGGTTATATTCCAAGTCAAAGAATAAGAATTTGCTAAAATCGGGCATTCACTTGAAATATAAATGAATTTAGGCATAAAAAACGCTTATTTTACAAGAATTACTATAGATTTCGCCTTTATTCGATTTATAAACAGTTGAAAAAAGTATTACCCCACTTTTTCCACAATAGGCTTGAAATACGTCTTGATTTGCTCGACAACCTTATCGAAGGTTACCTGCACCAAGGCATTTTTCTTCTTCACGAAAGCGTTCCATCGTTTAACGCGCTCTATTTCCGTTGCGAAGGAATCTTCGAAAACGACAATGTCATCAAACGTTGTCCTTCGGTTTCGGAATGTCTGGACAATGGCCTCTTGCAACAATTCAACATCAATCTTTTCACTCTGCAAGATTACATAAATGTCGTAGAAATCCTTGAAGCGGCTATTTGCATAGCCCAGCGAAACTATCGCCTCAAATTTTTCAGCAAGTACAGATTCGATGGAATATCCGTAAATCTTCGGACATTCCATATCCAACAATACAGGAAACGACATTTCTTTTTTAGACGGGACAATCACATCGCCAAACCCGATATCAATGGACACGGGGAGTCGTGTGTTCCCGAGCAGTGCCGTGATACTGATGTTTGTGCCTAGATATTCGTCTTGCTTTTTTATTTCGCGAGCCTTGAGCGACGCCAAATCAAATACAAGTCCGTCATCCGCTGGGATAGAAAAAATCTCACCGAAAATTGAAAGAAGCGATTCCAATGTCCCGCTGATTTTGTCAGCCCGAAGGTCTATATCCGATGTAGAACGAGGGTAGTCCTTTCCGTAGAGAGCATAAAGAAAAATGCCTCCTTTGAGCGTGAAGTTTTCTCTATACTTTGACTTACCGATCCTGAATAGGGCTCGCTCCAATCCATAGACTGTGAGTAATTCCTGATACAACCTAAAATTCGTCTTGGCGACATTCTTTAGTTTATCTTTTATTGACTGGACATTCATACGAGAACCTCCAGGTAAGTCTTCAGGATTTTCAGGCACGAAAGTTTTTCTGCATAGCGATAGAGTTTATTTATGTTCCGGTCTTGCCTTGCAAGGTAATTGGTCAGGATTTCCTTGGTTTCTTCGATCCCTACCTTGTTCCGGTTAGAGATGATGTCCACAACAGTTTTTTCTATATCGTAGATCTTGAAAGTGTTTTTGTTTTCGCTAAATGTGCGCACGCCAAGGGTGTGCCGCTCGCCTGAAAAGTAGTGCAGTGCAAGCCTTTGCGATTCTAGCTGCGAGGAAAGTTTTGTCTTTGGTGAAACCGCTACATCGATGGAGTCGGGGCGGAAGGTTGTCAGTCCGTAATAAACGGCTGCACTCAGAAGGCATACTACACCTTGGGGCGCAAACGCCTGAACGTAGTAAAAATCGTTCATGTCCCCGGTAAAGCCTGCATTTTCGTAATACGACTTATTGAGCCGGAAAAGTTTGCCCTGTTCGACCATTTTCGATATTTGATAATACGAAAATCCCTGCTTTTGGAGTTCGTCACTCGAAAAGACAAGTTTTTTGTCGGATAGGACATTCTTTTGTGCCATACCATAAATATACTCTTTTGACGGTAAAATTTCAACGAAATACGGAAAATGTTTGTTAATTCCGTATTTCGTTGAAAAAATTTGGGGAAAACAACTACATTTTTGAATATTTGTAGTCGTTTTGTACAGGTCTGAGAATCTTTTTTCCATATTTTACCCAACCTCCACCAAAAAATCTTCCCGTTTTAGCCCGTGTTCCGCATAGGGGTTTTCGTCAGGGTATCCCACTGGATTGCACAGCAGCAAGTGCTTTTTGCCGAGTTTGTCGGTGTACTCGCGCTTGATGGCGATGTGCGTGTGTCCTGCCTGCCAAATGCTTCCGTCATCCAAGTTCTCGAGGTATTCCTCTCCGTGGAAATAGAAGAAGTTTGAGCAGGGGTCTTGCTGGTATCGCTCCGGCATGCCGAATTCCAGCGGCAGAAAGTGCGACATCATGATTTTGGGGCGCCGTGCGGTGAGTTCACGGAACGCGATGTCATAATGTCGCCAAAGTTTATCGGCGTTATTCTGCTTGTATTTCCAATGGCGGGCATCGAACCAGCGCGTTGCCCATAGGATTTTGTTCGCCATCTCGGATGCCGCGGGAGTGTGTTTGTACTTGAAATCGCACATGCCCATGCAGCCTGCAACGCCTTCTGCGATGCGGTTCTCGAGCAACTGGATGTTCGGGATTTTTCCTGCTTCGGCAAGGAAGTATTTTATCTTGCTTTCGGAGGTAAGAAAATCCCTATCGGAGCCGAATTCCCCTAGATGCTCAGTAATGATATCGTGGTTTCCAAAACACACATAGACGGTATCGTATTTCTCGGCAATGAACTTCAGGAACTCCACGTAGTTGAAGTAGTCGTTCGCGATATCGCCCGCGATGCAGCAGGCATCTGCCGGTAAAAAGTTCCGTTCGAAGAAGACTTCGAAACTTTTGCGCAGTATGGCGAGTGTGCGGAACACCGGCGACACATAGAAATCGACATGTAGGTCGCTGATAAAATAGTAGGTCATATTTATCCCTGCTTGGATTAATTTTCGTTATTTAATAGTCAAATACTCGCGGTCGCCTTGCGGCGATCGTCAAGAAGGTGTTATGACATGATTAACGTCTTTTTCAGACGGTGCTCTACGTTGAGCGCAACGGGGCCGTTCCCCCGCAGAGGTTCTGCCTTCGATTTGTGGCTCTGTCGCACCAGCAAAGGGGAGGCTACGTCAAGCAGATAGTTGAACATCCCGTCCGGTTCGAAACTCTGTCAACGGGGTTAATGCTATTCTACAGAGAATATATAATTTTTCCCAAGAAACGCAAAAAATTTTTGAGGTGCAGACTTGCTTCTTGCAGTTTGAGATTCCGGCTCAAGGGCCGGAATGACGGATGTGGGAAATATTGCCATCTCCGCATTATAACAAAATCCTATAACAACCGATAGTTAAATAGTATGCGTTTATGCCTTGACGGGGGCAAAATCTTATTCTATCTTAAAACCTACAAGATTGGTAGGAAAAACAAAATGGTTTGTGATTCCTAAGCATTCGAAGGAGCGCCTATGATAAGTGACTGTCGAATGCCGAGAGGCATTCTGAGAACGAACTAGCCGCAAGCCTTTTGTCCTTAGGGCTTTGCAGGTTAGAAAAATAAGCCTAAGGATATCTCCAAAACCCAAATAATGCGAGCACGGGTCTCTTTAGACCCGGTTGCCCGCTACAACCTAAAAGGAATTTTAACCATGACGACACAGAACAAGCTCCATTTTGAAACTCTTCAGCTCCATGTTGGCCAGGAACAGGCAGACCCCGCAACCGATTCCCGTGCGGTTCCTATTTACCAGACCACCTCTTACGTTTTCCACAACTCCCAGGATGCTGCAGACCGCTTTGCCCTGAAGGCCGGTGGTAATGTTTACGGCCGTATCAACAACTCCACTCAGGGCGTTCTCGAAGAACGTATTGCTGCCCTCGAAGGTGGCGTTGCCGCTCTCGCCGTCGCCTCTGGTGCCGCTGCCATCACTTACGCCATCACGGCTCTTGCCCGCAGTGGTGACCACGTGGTTGTCCAGCGCACGGTTTACGGTGGTACTTTCAACCTGTTGCAGCATACGCTCCGTGACTTCGGTATCGAATCGACCTTCGTCGATACTCACGACCTCAAGAGCGTCGAAGCCGCCGTCAAGGAAAACACGAAGCTCATCTTTATCGAAACTCTCGGCAACCCGCATTCCGACATTCCGGATATCGACGCTATCGCCGAAATCGCTCACAAGAACAAGATTCCTCTGGTCATCGACAACACCTTCGGTACTCCGTACCTGATTCGCCCGATTGAACACGGTGCCGACATCGTGGTGCATTCCGCGACCAAGTTCATCGGCGGTCACGGCACGACCCTCGGCGGTGTCATCGTGGATAGCGGTAAGTTCGACTGGACCAAGAGCGGCAAGTTCCCGCAGTTCACCGAGAAGAACCCGAGCTACGGTTTCCCGTTTGTGGCCGCCGGCGCTGCTGCCTACGCCATCTACGTGCGTACGATTCTCCTCCGTGACGAAGGTGCTGCCATTTCCCCGTTCAACGCATTCCTGCTGTTGCAGGGTGTCGAGACGCTTTCGCTCCGCCTCGATCGCCATGTCGAAAACACCAAGAAGGTTCTGGAATTCCTTTCCAAGCACCCGAAGGTTACCCGCGTGAGCCACCCGAGCTTCGAAAACCATCCGGACCACAAGCTTTACCAGAAGTACTTCCCGAATGGTGGCGGCTCCATCTTTACGTTCGATATCAAGGGCGGCCAGGAAGAAGCCTTCAAGTTCATCGATAGCCTCAAGATTTTCAGCT
>NZ_MWQE01000016.1 GCF_002210285.1 Fibrobacter sp. UWR2
TTTTTTGAGAAAAACCCTTGACATTCTCCCCGAAAATTCTATAATTGGCCTCACCCTCGAACGGGACGCCTGAACGGCCGAACGGAAGAGGACGGAGGCCCAGAGAGGCCGCCGGGCAGCTTGAAGGAATCGGAGATGTGCTTAGTGACGGACCAAGAATCAATTCTTGGAGTCAATACGAACGTGATTAACAGGACCAAGACTTTAGAAAATCAATGAAGAGTTTGATCCTGGCTCAGAACGAACGCTGGTGGCGTGTCTTATACATGCAAGTCGAGCGGTCCGCAAGGATAGCGGCGAACGGGTGAGTAACGCGTAAGCAATCTGCCCCGCATATTGGGATAGCCGTGCCAACGCGCGGATAATACCGAATAACGTGGCCCCGGACATCCGGGGTTGACGAAAGATTCATCGATGCGGGATGAGCTTGCGTCCGATTAGCTAGTTGGCGGGGCAACGGCCCACCAAGGCGACGATCGGTAGCCGGCCTGAGAGGGTGATCGGCCACATTGGGACTGAGATACGGCCCAGACTCCTACGGGAGGCAGCAGTAGGGAATATTGCACAATGGGGGAAACCCTGATGCAGCAACGCCACGTGTGGGAAGAAGCATTTCGGTGTGTAAACCACTGTCGTGAGGGAATAATACGCGTCTTCGGGCGCGGGAGAATGTACCTTGAAAGGAAGCACCGGCAAACTTCGTGCCAGCAGCCGCGGTAATACGAGGGGTGCAAGCGTTGTTCGGAATCACTGGGCGTAAAGGGAGCGTAGGCGGATGTTCAAGCGGATTGTACAATACCGGGGCCCAACCCCGGACCTGCAGTTCGAACTGGACATCTTGGATAGTTCAGGGGCAGGCGGAATTCCTGGTGTAGCGGTGGAATGCGTAGAGATCAGGAAGAACACCGATGGCGAAGGCAGCCTGCTGGGGACTTATCGACGCTGAGGCTCGAAAGCGCGGGTAGCAAACAGGATTAGATACCCTGGTAGTCCGCGCCGTAAACGATGCATACTGGGTGTCCGGGGTTCGCCCCGGGTACCGCAGCCAACGCGTTAAGTATGCCGCCTGGGGAGTACGTACGCAAGTATGAAACTCAAAGGAATTGACGGGGGCCCGCACAAGCGGTGGAGCATGTGGTTTAATTCGAAGCAACGCGCAGAACCTTACCAGGGTTTGACATGGGATCGCCGCGGCGAGAGATCGCCGTTTTGCAGCAATGCAACGATCCGCACAGGTGCTGCATGGCTGTCGTCAGCTCGTGTCGTGAGATGTTGGGTTAAGTCCCGCAACGAGCGCAACCCACGTCTTCAGTTGCCGCCCGCAAGGGGGCTCTCTGGAGAGACTGCCGGGGACAACCCGGAGGAAGGTGTGGATGACGTCAAGTCCTCATGGCCCTTACATCCTGGGCTACACACGTGCTACAATGGTCGGTACAATGGGTCGCAACGCCGCGAGGCGGAGCCAATCCTCAAAGCCGGCCTCAGTTCGGATCGGAGTCTGCAACTCGACTCCGTGAAGCTGGAATCGCTAGTAATCGTGGGTCAGCACACCACGGTGAATACGTTCCCGGGCCTTGTACACACCGCCCGTCAAGCCATGGGAGAAGGGAGTGCTCGAAGTCGCCCCGCGGCGCCTAAAGCAAGACCTTTGACTGGGGCTAAGTCGTAACAAGGTAGCCGTACCGGAAGGTGCGGCTGGATTACCTCCTTTAAGGAGTAAACATCGAGCCAATGGCTCGACCACCTGTTAAGCAGTTCGTTGACGCCCGTCATCCAAGTGCATCTCCGATTCTTTTACGAGCCCGGGTCTGTAGCTCAGCTGGTTAGAGCACCGCTCTGATAAGGCGGGGGTCAATGGTTCAAGTCCATTCAGGCCCATAGCTTTCGGGGTTATAGCTCAACTGGTAGAGCGCCAGCTTTGCAAGCTGGATGTTAGGAGTTCGAGTCTCCTTAGCTCCAGTAGCGCCCCCGGGCGCAACGCGACCGCGAGACGGTCGAGGCAGATTGACATTACGGCAGTGAAAAGATACAAGCAATCAAGCGAAGAGTGACTTGAAGCACCAAAGAAGGTGGATTCGAGCTGCTCATGCAGCAGAACAAGAGCTGAACCGCTGGAAAAGAAGATTATGCGAAAGAATGCACGCGGGGGATGCCTAGGCATCTGCCGGCGACGAAGGACGGGCCAAGCCCCGAAAGTGCGGTACGAGGCGCAAAGGGCCTTTGACTACCGCGATTCCGAATGGGGAAACCCACGCGCAAGCGTATCCACGGCCCGAACACATAGGGCCGAGGAGGCAAACCCGGGGAACTGAAACATCTCAGTACCCGGAGGAAAAGAGATCAACCGAGATTCCCCCAGTAGTGGTGAGCGAACGGGGACGAGCCCAGCCGGGTTGCGTATCGCGTACGGAGAGCGAAGCGGGATGGAAAGCCCCCCCACAGCAGGTGACAGGCCTGTAGCGATCTGGAAGCGGGCGTCCGGCGAAGAGTAGGGCGGGACACGTGAAATCCTGCCTGAAGACGGGGGGACCACCCTCCAAGGCTAAATACGAGCAGATGACCGATAGTGCACAGTACCGTGAGGGAAAGGTGAAAAGCACCCCGAGAGGGGAGTGAAACAGCGCCTGAAACCGCGTGCATACATTCTGTCGGAGGAGGGATTCATCCCTCTGACGGCGTGCCTTTTGTTTAATGAGCCAGCGAGTTGCTCGTGTACGGCGAGGTTAAGGGCCTCAGGTCCGGAGCCGAAGCGAAAGCGAGTCTCAACTGGGCGACCAGTCGTACACGGCAGACACGAAGCCTTAGTGATCTACCCATGACCAGGCTGAAGCGGAAGTAACATTCCGTGGAGGGCCGAACCGATATACATTGAAACGTGTCCGGATGAGTTGTGGGTAGGAGCGAAAGACCAATCAAACTGGGCGATAGCTTGTTCTCCTCGAAACATATTTAGGTATGGCGTCACGTTATCTTCACGGGGGTAGAGCACTGGAAGGACTAGGGGGCACACCCGCTTACCAAACCCTATCAAACTCCGAATACCGTGAACGAGATGCGTGGCAGACAGCCCGCGGGTGATAAGATCAGCGGACGAAAGGGAAACAACCCGGACCATCGACTAAGCGTCCCCAAGTATGTGTTAAGTGGGAAAGGATGTGGGGTTGCACAGACAGCCAGGAGGTTAGCTTAGAAGCAGCTACCCTTTAAAGAAAGCGTAATAGCTCACTGGTCAAGCGACCCCGCGCCGAAAATGATCGGGACTAAACACATCACCGAAGTCGTGGACTCCAGCAATGGAGTGGTAGAGGAGCGTTCCGTAGGCCTGGGAAGGCGGGTGGCGATGCCCGCTGGAGGTATCGGAAACGAGAATGCTGGCATGAGTATGCGAAAATGCGGGTGAAAAACCCGCACACCGTAAGTCCAAGGTTTCCTGGGCAAGGATAATCCTCCCAGGGTAAGTCGGGATCTAAGACGAGGCCGAGAGGCGTAGCCGATGACGACCCGGTTAATATTCCGGGACCGCGCGAAAGGCGTCACTACCGACGGGGTGACGCATGGGACAGTGCGTAGCTGCTGATGGATGCAGCGGAAGGTATGCGAGGCTTCGGGGCGGCAAATCCCCCCGATACGTGCCCCAGGTACCGGACCCCGCGAAGGCTTCGGCCGGAGCGGGAGTCGCATGGGCCCGTGCCAGGAAAAACCCCTAAGGGAGCCGACGCGCGCCCGTACCGTAAACCGACACAGGTGGACGAGGCGAATAGCCTAAGGTGCTCGAGACAACTCGGGAGAAGGAACTCGGCAAATTAACCCCGTAACTTCGGGATAAGGGGAGCCCTCCACGGTGAGCGTGAACAGCGCAGAGCTACGGAGGGTCGCAGGGAAACGGCAGAAGCGACTGTTTACCAAAAACACAGGGCCATGCTAACACGCAAGTGGACGTATATGGTCTGACACGTGCCCGGTGCCGGAAGGTTAACAGGAGGGGTCAGCGCAAGCGAAGCCCTGAATCGAAGCCCCGGTAAACGGCGGCCGTAACTATAACGGTCCTAAGGTAGCGAAATTCCTTGTCGGGTAAGTTCCGACCTGCACGAATCGTGTAACGACTTCTGCACTGTCTCCTCCCGGGACTCGGCGAAATTGCAGTGCCGGTGAAGATGCCGGCAACCCGCACCTGGACGGAAAGACCCCATGAACCTTCACTGTATTTTGGCACTGGTTTTAGGACTGGCATGTGTAGGATAGGTGGGAGGCTTTGAAGCGGCGACGCCAGTCGTCGTGGAGCCGCCCTTGAAATACCACCCTTGCCCGTTTTGAGATCTAACCTCGTCCCGTCATCCGGGACAGGGACCATGCCTGATGGTCAGTTTGACTGGGGCGGTCGCCTCCTAAAAGGTAACGGAGGCATCCAATGGTTCCCTCAGCGCGGTCGGCAATCGCGCGAAGAGCATAAAGGCATAAGGGAGCTTGACTGCGAGGCGGACACGCCGAGCAGGTACGAAAGTAGGGCTTAGTGATCCCGCGGTACAGCGTGGAAAGGCCGTTGCTCAATGGATAAAAGGTACTCTGGGGATAACAGGCTGATCTCCCCCAAGCGTTCATAGCGACGGGGAGGTTTGGCACCTCGATGTCGGCTCGTCGCATCCTGGGGCTGGAGAAGGTCCCAAGGGTTTGGCTGTTCGCCAATTAAAGCGGCACGCGAGCTGGGTTCAGAACGTCGTGAGACAGTTCGGTCCCTATCCGGTGTGGGCGTTGGAGACTTGAGGGAAGCTGTCCTTAGTACGAGAGGACCGGGACGGACGAACCTCTGTTGTACCGGCTGTCGCGCCAGCGGCATTGCCGGGTAGCCATGTTCGGATCGGAGAAACGCTGAAGGCATCTAAGCGTGAAGCCGTTCCCAAGATCAGGTCTCCCCGGGGTTCAACCCCCTGTAGGGCCGTCGGAGACTACGACGTCGATAGGCCGCAGGTGTAAGCGCAGCGATGCGTTGAGCCGAGCGGTACTAATAGCCCGTGAGGCATTTCCTCTATTTCAACGGTTCAGTTCGCGCTGCGTGTGCAGCCCGGACCCATCGTGCTTCGTCACCGAAGCTGGTTGCCTTTCACTGCCAACAAGTTTGTTTCAGCGGTTCTCGAGAGAGGGTCATACCCGTTCCCATTCCGAACACGGAAGTCAAGCCTCCCTTCGCCGATGGTACCTGGCCCCCGGGCCCGGGAGAGTAGGGCGCCGCTGGATTC
>NZ_MWQE01000017.1 GCF_002210285.1 Fibrobacter sp. UWR2
TATTTTCGTTACTAGACCCATTCGACTCCGCTGACGCTCCGCTCAGGGTGACACTCGAATCAGGCGACTCTACAGACGAACTGGAAACACCCGTTTCGTCGGAACTAGCCGACGACGAGTCGTCACAGGCGGAAAGGGCGAAGAATGCCGCGAACACCGCCACCCACAAGAAACCAAGACCCTTGACACACTTCATACCATTATCTCCTGTAAAAATTTTCACCACCCACAAACCAAGCAATGTGAAATATGGAATGTGGAATTTATACCGTAAAATCCATCATCTGGCGGGGTTCAAGTTGTTCAATACGATAGTTGTTTTGGTTACGATTTTTACCATTCTTCTTGTTGAGTTTGGACATACGGACTCCGCTCTGTTAAAATGTTTGACCTTATTTGTTAATTACAATCACCCTGTTAATAATCTTTCACACAACGGATAGGCAAAGCCCAACCACCCTTGAGTCCCCAATAAGATCTAGTATAATCACTACTTGACACCGAGAAATAATTTGCCGTTGTCGATGCTTTTTCTTGGGGAAGCCAATGATAGGCATAAAGTTCCCTATCCTTATACATTTTTTTTGAAAAATCATAAAAACCTGTGGGTAATAGGGAGAATCCAGAACGATTATCCGGCAAAAGATGACTATATGCCAAAGCGGCAGAACCAAACCTGTTGTAAAAACCAGTCCCTCCATTATTTAGTTCAACCAAGTCAAGCCATTCAGCCGCGCTCATAACATGCCAACCATCATCGCAAAGCCCTTGATGCTTGACAAACAAGGGCTGTTCTTCAGAATTCACATCAGATGGAAAAGAGAATGTGTTTGAACATTGTTCCGTTCCAAGAGAAACGCTATCACAGACCGACGGGAACTTCATCGCATTGCTCCAAGTATAGAACCCGCCAAAGCCGTGCTCGCAATACCATGGATCGTCATCAAAACAATACTTTGTTGAGTCAGACTGAGAATCTCCCCCAGTAATCATCTTACCGTAGTTCAGATTTTCGGCAAAAACTGTAATGGAATTTCGCCCATTAAGTTCATATTTTAAAGCAATGGTTACAGTCCTATACACTCTTCCGTCGCGGGAATCCCTATAGGAACCATATTCTATATCGGGGTTAAACACCTTTGTTGTATCAAAATAACTACTGCTTGAAGCCGCAGAACTGGAAGAAACTTCAATCCAATAGCCATCCGTACAAATATACCTAATCCCCGTAAATGCTTCTTTATACGTTTGACCATCTTCCTCTGGTTCGCATCTGTTTTTCTCTAAAAAAGAACTACTTGAAGATTTCTTTTCATCTTTAAGGCCACTGCTCGAACTCTTGTCGTTAGCTCCTTTTTGAGGAGAAGAACTAGAAATTCTTTCAGCACTACTCAAATTCTGTTCTTCGATAGAAGAACTCGATTGCTTCGTTTTTGAGTCAGAAGATTTCTCTTTATCAGTGGACGTCGATGAAGACGATTCAACAGCAGATATTTCGTTGTTGTCATCACTAGCCGACGAAGAGTCATCGCAGGCGGAAAGGGCGAAGAATGCCGCGAGCACCGCCACCCACAAGAAACCAAGACCCTTGACACACTTCATACCATTATCTCCT
>NZ_MWQE01000018.1 GCF_002210285.1 Fibrobacter sp. UWR2
GAGGCTGTAAAATAAACTGTGTCACAATCCACCCCCAATAACCCAAAACCTTACTATAATGTAGGGAAAGGATTGTGACAATGACAAACGAAGAACTTGACTCGGTAATGGCCAAGGCCAAGGAACAGTTCAAGAAGGGCGAGCCGCTCTTCGGCAAGAACGGGGCGTTCCACTTCATGCTGGAGAACTTCCTGAACACGGCTCTGGACGCCGAGATGGATGACCATCTCGCCGAAAACAAGGGGAACGGAGGCAAGGACCGGCGCAACGGGAAGATGCGGAAGACGGTCCAGAGCGAGTACGGTCCCGTGGAAATCGAGACCCCGAGGGACAGGGACGGCACCTTCGAACCCGAGGTCGTCAAGAAGCGCGAGACGATCCTTGCGGAAGGTCTGTCGGACAAGATTATCGGGCTGTACGCCCAGGGCCAGAGCACCCGCGACATAAGCCGTTTTATCGAGGAGAACTACGGAAGTTCCATCTCCGCGGAAACCATAAGCCACATCACGGACAAGGTATGGCCGGAAATCCAGTCCTGGCGTAATCGCGGTCTCGAGGACGTCTATCCGATCGTCTGGCTCGACGCCATCCACTACAAGGTGAAGGACGAGAAGGGGGCCGTCGTGTCCCGAGCCATCTACAACGTTCTCGGCGTTGACCGTCACGGGTTCAAGGACCTGCTTGGAATGTATGTCTCGCAAAGCGAGGGGGCGAACTTCTGGCTCAGCGTGCTTACCGACCTCAAGAACCGCGGCGTCAAGGACATCCTTGTCGCATGCGTCGACGGCCTGAAGGGCTTCCCGGACGCGATAGGCGCAGTGTTCCCGGAAACGGACGTGCAGCTGTGCATAGTGCACCAGATCAGGAACTCGCTCAAGTATGTCGCGAGCAAGAACCAGAAGGAGTTCCTTGTCGACTTGAAGCTCGTATACCAAGCAAAGACGCTCGAAAAGGCGGAAATGGAACTTGGAAACCTCGCCACAAAATGGGGAGAAAAATACCCGATAGTCGTCCGTTCCTGGCAGGAGAACTGGCCCAACCTGAGCCGCTATTTTCAGTATACCGAAGACATCCGCAGGCTCATCTACACGACCAACACCGTCGAGGGCTACCACCGCCAGGTTCGCAAGGTGACGAAGACGAAGGGCGTGTTCACGTCCGACGACTCCCTCGTCAAGCTGGTCTATCTCGCTTACCGCAATATCAGGAAGAAATGGACGATGCCGCTTGCAAACTGGTCGCTGATTGCGCAACAGCTGTGCATCAGGTTCGGCGACCGGTTCGTAATTTTATAATTTTTGCCAAGGAATCAAACAACGGACGATGACACAGTTTGATTTACACTACC
>NZ_MWQE01000019.1 GCF_002210285.1 Fibrobacter sp. UWR2
CAAACCAAGCAATGTGAAATATGGAATGTGGAATTTATACCGCAAAATCCATCATGAAGCGAGGTTCAAGCGATTCTATTTTATAATTATTAGATGCAATTTTTTTCTCTTTGATTTTTTTAGACATGTCGGCTCCAATAGGCTTATAGCTCAATTTTTCTTTATTACTTTTTTTTAATTAGTCTTTTTCACACAACGGACAGAAAAACCTGTCACTTTATCACCATATCCCGAGGAAAAATCAGTAGTCTTTTTACTATTATAGCCGCTACCACCTCTTGTAAAACGAGTTGCATGCTCTGAAGGGTAAAACCAATAAGCAGTTTCATTCAATTCTTCAAATTTTCCCTCATTTGTTCTATATCCCGAGCCAATCAAGCTATACCCGCTGTAGTTATGACCGCCGAAACCCATCGCACGAACATCTGCTACGCCATTTTTATTACCATCTGCATGAACAACGATGTAGAAATCATCGTATGTCAACAGTCGCCAGCCGTCTGGGCAGATTCCCTGATGATTCTCTTGAATCTCACAACTCTTAGCATTGCATTCACTCGGTAACTGCATCATCTCGGCCCATTGGTAAAGACCACCATATTCTTCACAATTTGCGGAGTCATTGTCATAGCAATAACGTTCTATTTTCAAATCACTAGATTGATCCATTGCACCGTCAATCATTTCTCCGACATTCAGATTTTCTGCCATAACTGTCACTGACGCAGGCTGATTATCCTTATTTTTTCCATTAATAGTCAAATAGAAATAAGTACGGCCGTTTCGTTTATCCGTGAATTTCTTATAGGCTCCAGAACGAATACTATCCCCAAACAAGGGACGATTACAAAGATTGTAGTCAGGTGTACAAAGTCTTGCAGTATCAACTTCAAAAGATGAACTGGACTTTGCGCTGCTGCTGGAGTCTTTGTTGCTCGAAGAAGACTGGAGATTCCCGCTTGAAGACGAACGAACAGATGAACTTGACACATCCTTGTTACTACTAGAAGAATTTCCAGACTTCACAGAACTTGAACTCTTGGAGTCGGAAGAGTTCTTCGTTTCTTTCGCTGAGCTACTCGACACTTCGACAGGCTCAGATCCCTTGACACTACTGGAAGACTTGTCTTTTTCCATATTTTCGTTACTAGACCCATTCGACTCCGCTGACGCTCCGCTCAGGGTGACACT
>NZ_MWQE01000020.1 GCF_002210285.1 Fibrobacter sp. UWR2
CGGATAGCGAAGCGGAGCTGCTTTTCCATGGCGATCGGGGCGATGAGGTTCACGTGGATGGTCACGGTGTCACCCGGAGTAACCATTTCGACACCTTCCGGGAGCTGGATAGTGCCAGTCACGTCGGTGGTGCGGAAGTAGAACTGCGGACGGTAGCCGTTCATGAACGGCGTGTGGCGGCCACCTTCGTCCTTCGTGAGGACGTAGATTTCAGCCTTGAACTCGGTGTGCGGAGTCACGGACTTCGGGGCGGCGAGAACCATGCCACGGACGATGTCCTTCTTTTCGGCGCCGCGGAGGAGAAGACCGACGTTGTCACCGGCCTGGGCGTCGTCGAGGAGCTTGCGGAACATTTCCACGCCCGTGATGACGTATTCGGTGGTTTCACCGAGACCGATGCGTTCGACCTTGTCGTTGAGGCGGACGATACCGCGTTCGATACGGCCGGTAGCGACGGTGCCGCGGCCGGTAATGGTGAACACGTCTTCGATCGGCATCAGGAACGGCTTGTCGGTATCGCGCTGCGGGAGCGGGATGTAGGAGTCGCAAGCGTCCATGAGTTCCATGACCTTGTCCTGCCATTCGGCTTCGCCTTCGAGAGCCTTGAGGGCAGAGCCACGGATGATCGGGGTGTTGTCACCGTCAAATTCGTACTTGCTGAGGAGTTCGCGGACTTCCATTTCGACGAGGTCGAGGATTTCGGCGTCGTCGACCATGTCGACCTTGTTCATGAACACGACGATCTTCGGCACGCCCACCTGGTGAGCGAGGAGGATGTGTTCACGGGTCTGGGGCATCGGACCGTCAGTAGCGGCCACGACGAGGATGGCGCCGTCCATCTGGGCAGCACCGGTCACCATGTTCTTCACGTAGTCGGCGTGCCCCGGGCAGTCGACGTGAGCGTAGTGACGGTTAGCAGTGGTGTATTCGACGTGAGAAGTGTTGATCGTGATACCACGAGCCTTTTCTTCAGGAGCGTTGTCGATTTCGTCGAAACGCTTGGCGTTGGCGAGGCCGCGGGCAGCGAGAGTCGTGCAGATTGCGGCGGTCAGAGTGGTTTTGCCGTGGTCAACGTGGCCGATGGTGCCGATGTTGCAGTGCGGCTTGCTTCTGTCAAAATGTTCTTTTGCCAT